>JAHRWC010000236.1 GCA_019090365.1 Flavobacteriaceae bacterium | reverse complement strand
TCAGCTTTACGTTTCTTCTTTCGTTTTTTAAAGAAAAATGCTAGCTTTGTGAAAATATACTCATCTGGTTCGAATTCAAACATATATTTTGTCTTTATTTCATGTTGAAAATTACAGTTGTAATTCTAATTGAAAGACTTGATTATTAGATCATTAAATTACATAAATCCTTTAAGGCATCAATGATGTCAAGATCATCTGTAAGTGGTTCAACAATGGCAACTTCTACAGAAAGTCGTTTTGGCAATCCGCTTTTAATAAGTTTTGCAGCATCAACTAATAAACGTGTAGATACTGTTTCAGTTAAACCTAGTTCGGTAAGATTTCTAATTTTATTTGCAATATTCACTAACTTTTTAGCAATTGCATTATCGATATCCGTTTCATTTACAAGAATATCGGCTTCAATTTTTTCAGAAGGATAACCAAACGAAAGTGCAACAAAACGTTGTCTTGTTGAAGGTTTTAATTCTTTAAATCCTTTTTGATAGCCAGGATTAAATGAAGCAACCAACATAAAATCATTATGCGCTTTAATCGTAGAACCTAATTTATCTATATATAGTTCTCGTCGGTGATCGGTTAAAGAGTGTATTGCAACAATAACATCGGGTCTAGCTTCAGCAATTTCATCAAGATAAATTATAGCGCCTTCTTTTACCGCTTTTGTTAGAGGTCCGTCAATCCATACAGCTTCAGTTCCTTTAATGATATATCTTCCAATTAAATCGGTAGAAGAGGTTTCTTCATGACATGCAATTGTTATCAATTTTTTATCTAAAACACTTGCCATGTATTCTATAAATCGAGATTTTCCGGTACCAGTTGGTCCTTTTAATAAAAAGGGAATTTTATTTTGATAGGATTGTTCAAAGACTTCAATTTCTTTGCCAACGGGATGATAATAAGGAGTTGAGCTCATGTGTATAAGGGTTTAAAAAAGCCAGAGCTATAAAGATATAATTATAGACCTGGCTTATTAACTAAACATAAAAAATTTTATTCAACTGGAGGAGGAGAATAAGAGAATAATTTTGGTTTAAAGGTAAACATTACCCATCCCCAACTATTATTAGCATCTTTATCACCGCCTTTTATAGCTTCCATTGTTTCTGTTGCAAACATTTTAGAATACCCAGCATTTAATGAAATTGTATTTGAAAGTTTATATCCTAATGTAAAATCTATTTCAGTTCCTAAATTAGCTTCCATTTTATCTCCATTCATGTCTATAACATCTGCAGCTGAAGAAAAGAAATGAGGAATTATTTTAGCTGAAAATTTATCTTTTTTATAAGAAATCGTTGCACTTAAATCTGTTAAACCAACATTGTTTGCATGATTTCCAACATAGAAATAATCCATCCATCCATTAAATTTATGGTTGGTTCCGAATAGAGGTGAAAATGATTTTATTTTTCCACTTGTGTCGTTCATATCAGTACCTGAAAGATATTCCCCTCCAATTCCTGCTGAAAAATTATCATTTATTTTATAACCAAAATTAGCTGCAAAATAAGAAGCACTTACATCAGTATCAACTATTTTACCAGTTTGAAAGTATGCAGCTGCATTTGCTTTGAAATCACCCGATTTATACGTAAATCTAGGTCCAACAGTTTGCATAAAATCGACTGTTAATTTATTGTTGTCGTTTGCATCTTCAAATTCAATTCCTGTATTTAACAACAAGAAACTAAGTCCGAATTTATTAAAATCACCATGGTACCAAGCATATTGAAATGTTTTGTAACCTGCTGCATTACTATATCCTGTATCAAGTGCTGCTTGACTATCAGAATTATATGCAATACCAACATCAATTTTGTGGTTTTTGTTAGGAGTAAATTTTGCTAAAAAGGCATCATGACTTCTTGCTTGTTGCGCCCAACCTACACTACCAAATATTCTTTGATCGTCATAAGAGATTTCTTGACGACCTAATTTTAAAGATATTTTTTCAGAAAGAACAGCTTCACCCCAAGCTTCATGTAATGCAGTTGCATTATCATCTGCAGATAAAGTACTTACATCTCCCCAAACACGAACGTTTTGAAGTGATACTTTAAATTTTAATTTGTCTTGTTTGAAATCAAAATTTATTCGAGTTCTTTGAGAAACAAAATTATTAGCTTCTTGTCCTTTTGTTCGTAAGGTTTTTATACCAAATGTGTTTTCATACCGAGGTCTTAATTCTGCAGATAAATCAAACTGCTGAGCAGACAGATTCGTTGTAAAAATGACAACGAATAATGTTAATAGAATTTTTTTCATAATCGTGTTTATTTATAGTCTTTTAAAAATTAAAACTTGTTCTTATAAAAAAGGATCTACCCCAAAGTTGCATATCGCGCGAATGAGCTTCCCCTATTTCATTGGTTGTTTCAACATCTTCTACGTCTAATATATTTTTAACTCCAACGGAAGCTGAAAACATATTATTTAAAAATGATTTTGAAATTGTTGCATCAAGGTTATTAAAACTATCTCTAGTTGTTTCATTTAATTCGTTTGTGTCTTCATCAATAAAATATCCAGTTCTCTCTCCTGAATATTTATAATATAGTGAAAAGTTTAATGCAGCTTTTTCTATATTATAATTAATGTTTGAAGATATTTCAGGCGCATATAAAAATTCATCACTTTCAAAATCTTCATTGAATTTATTATATCTACCTACATATGAAAATCCAGCTTTTATTGATAATGGCTTGATTGGTTGATATGTAACATCTAATTTTCCTCCCAAGGATTTAAAGGTATCAATATTTATATAATTTCTTTTAAAATTTACCATTTCACTTAAGGCAATAAGATTGGTAATATCATTATAAAAAGCAGAAGGTTCAATTTTTATTGAACTTTCAGTACCCCAATTTTTTCTGAATGTATAGTGTAAATTTGCGCTATGAGATTCTTCAACTTCAAGATCTTCATTTCCAGAAATAATAAAGGTATTTGGACCTGCACTTATATGAAAATCTAGGAATAATTCTTTTAATGAAGGAGCTCTAAATCCTCTAGCATAAGAAAGACGAATCGTATTATTTTCGTTGATGTTTATTTTTGAATTTACAGCTGGCGAAAATAAATTTCCATAACTGCTATTCCATGTATAACGTGCTGCAGGTTGAATTTCAAACCCTTCGGTTATTTTATAATTGAAACTCCCAAAAAGGGCAACCGTTTCAATAGATTGTTTTAGGTTTAAAATTCGTTCTCCTTGTGAAGTTTCAGAATTAAAATCAAACCCTCCAGCATAATTAAGTTTACTAGAAGCATTGCTTTTTCCTAATTGAGATTTTATTCCTGCGTATCGATATTTTACAGTGTTAGTTTCTTTAGGATCAGTTAATGATAATGTGCTTTCTGAAGTTTCAGGATCTACATTAAATGTATCGTGATATCTTCTGTAATCTAAATATGAACCCGTTGCATCTAAAAAAAGAGTTTCTGAAACTTTTCCTTGTAAACTAAGCGTATTATTTATTCTTCTTGTATAATAATCGATATCTTGAATACGTCCAAAACGATCGGGTTCTCCAATGGATAATAATTTTTCGTTTGAAAGATTTGCATTATATCGCAATGTTAAATCTTTAAACTCTCTACTCACCATAAAGTCACCAAAATATTGTTGTCTTTCTTCCCAATTTAAATTTCTTGGAGAATCATTAGTGGAATGACCATTGAAGTGATAATAACCTCCATTAATTCGGATGGTATTTTTGTCGAATTTGTAACCAACTGTAGCATCAACTTTTGTTGCATCAATGCTTTCATAAAGAGCTGAAACATTACCGGAAAGGGTTTCGTTTTGTTCTTTTTTAGTAATTAAATTGATTACACCACCCATGGCATCAGTTCCGTAAAATACAGAAACGGGGCCTTCAATGATTTCGATTTTTTCAATCGTATTAAGATTAATCTGATTTAAATCGATTACACCATTTAATCTACCAATAATCGGTGTACCGTCAATTAATATTTTCACATTTTCTTTTGAAACACCTTGAATTTCAATACTTGAACCAAAAACTGAATTTTGTTCTAAATTGATATTTAATTCTTGTTGCAAAATTTCTCTAAGATTAGAGGCTGCTTTTTGTTTTATAGTTTCTGAACTAATAATGTTTACTTTGTAAACTGCATTTTTTTCAGTCTGTGGCGAATATTGCGCCGTTATAATTACTTCATCTAGCTTTTCAACTTTCGTACTATCCTGAACCTTTTCTTGTCCAAAAAGTTGAGTAACTGAAGCAAATAGAATCCCTAAGGATATAAAAAATAACCTCATCTTAATAAATTTTAGAATTCATCCTGCTGAATATCAGCAGGATGAATAGTTTAATAAATATTAGTAAATGTCGTGAGTTGTGTTGTTAACGTTGAATTTTCCAGTTGGATTTTCAACCCAGTCACCTTGAATAATTTCTTTTACTGCTAGTGTTTTATCATTGTAAATAACAATGGCACTTTTTTCACCCATAAAGTAAGAAACCCATACTTCGTCACCTTTTTCATTGTATTCGAAATGTACAGCTCTACCATCAACACCTTCAGGTGCTGGAATTGTTTTCTTAAGCTCTAATGTTTTAACATCAAATACATCTACAGCCGAATTAAGAGCTGCATCAGGGTTTAAAGTTCTATCAACCCATAGGTGTTTAGATTTTGGATGTGATTTAACAAACAATGCTCCACCACCTTCTCCAGCAGCTTTAACTTCTTTTACAACAGTCCATTGGCCTTCACCTGGATTTGTTTTAATAAATGAAAGTTTATTTTCACCTAAGTGAGAAGTAACCCATAAGTTTCCTAAATCATTTTTAATATTTGTTCCTCTTCCTGGATGAGGTTTAATACCTGTTTCAATAATTTTCACCAATTTTTTATTTGGCACATCAATTACTACAATTTTATTACTTGCATTTGCAGCAACTAGGAAATATTTCCCAGTAGAATCCCAACCACCATCATGTAAGTATCTTGCTGTTGGTATTTGCGTCATTCCTGGGTTTCTAGGATCTGTATAATCTACAATCCAAACCATTCCTGTTTCTTTCACATTACAAATCCAAACAGGGTCTGTATGCGAAGCTACGATAGCTGCAACACGAGCTTCTTCAATAAACTCTTTATCACCATCACAAGCATTTCCTGCAGTAGGAGTTACACTTAAAGGTTCTAACGTTTGAGCATCTAAAATTGCGATATGACTTGGACTATAACCACCAAATACTAGATATTTGTCTTCAAATCCTTTAAATTTAGATACTTCAACTGAACGAGAATCAAACCCACCTTTTACTTCAGCAACAATTGTTGGAACATTAGTATAGGTATCAATCATTGTAATTCTACCATCAC
>JAHRWC010000235.1 GCA_019090365.1 Flavobacteriaceae bacterium | reverse complement strand
TGTTTTAAAAGTATTGGGTACTTATTTCATTTTTTTACGTTGACTTATAGGACGCATATCGGTCCATACTTTTTTAATATACCTTACACATGGGGAAAGTAATCCTTGGAATTCTGTTTTTCTCCAATTTTCAGGCAGCTCTATTTCTTTTGGCCATATTGAATACTGTTCTTCATGATTTATAACCACAGCGTATTCGGTTTCTTCAGATAGATTCATTTTTTGAATACTTAAGGGGCGCATATCGGTCCATACTTCATCTATATAATTTTTACATTTTGCTAGATTGCCTCTTATTTCTGTATTCTCCCATCCATCTTGGGTTTCAACGCTATATTGCCAAATTGAATATTGCTCTTCGTGATTTATAACTACTTTATATTGATCTCTATGTTGTGCAATTGCAGTTGTAGTTCCGATAATAGAAAATAGTAGAAAGAAAGCTAAACAGTATGATAATTTACTCATTTTAAGTGTTTTGATGTGTTTCCTAAAATTACAAATTAATTTTCAGATAGTATTACTTTTCTAAAGAACTAAAATATTCAACATCAAATGGATTCAAAAAAATTATTCATCAATAGCTATTAAGATGTAATATTTTCTTTCGATTAATAGTTAATTGCACCCTTAACTGATTGAAATATTAATTACTTTTTAAATATTTCTATGATCTCTTAGTTCTTGTATTATGCTTTTCTTTATTCTTTACAAAGATTAATTTGTGCTTACTTTTTGGGTTTTCACGCTGTTCTATTTCGAAATTTCCAATGGATTTAATTAAGGGAGTCAGTTTTTCAAAACCATAATTTCTAGAATCAAAATTTGGCTGCTTTTTTTGAAGCAAACTTCCTACATCTCCTAAAAATGCCCAACCATCCTCGTCAGATGAATCTGTAATTGTTGAAGATAATAACTTAATTACTTTTGGAGTAATAGTATCAATACTCTCGTCAATTTTATCTTTCTTATCAATATCCTCTTTCTTATTGGATTGATGTCTTAGGATTTCAATGTATATAAATTTGTCACAGGCAACGATGAAAGGTGTAGGGGTCTTTTTTTCGCCTATCCCAATCACTTGCATTCCGGCTTCCCTTAGTCGAGTTGCTAGTTTTGTAAAATCACTATCGCTTGACACCAAACAAAAACCATTTACTTTTTCAGAATAGAGAATATCCATAGCATCAATAATCATAGCCGAATCCGTAGCATTTTTCCCTGTAGTATAGGCATACTGTTGTATGGGTGTAATTGCATTTTGAAGCAATAGGTTTTTCCATTTAGATAAGTGGGGATTTGTCCAATCTCCATAAATTCTTTTAATGGTTGGGTTTCCATACTTCGCAATTTCCTCCATCATCTCTTTTACATGAGCAGAAGGGATATTATCACCATCTATAAGTACTGCTAAATTTGAATTCATATCCTCGTTTTATTATTAACCTTATCTAGATTTTTTTAACCTCTTTTCAGCTTTTTTTTCTTTTGGAGTTTTAGCAGATTCTTTTTTTACATTTTTTCTTGAGTCTTTTCCTTTTGCCATGATATTATCTATTTTGTTTTTTATAAGATTTAAAGGTAAGGCTTTTTTGTAGGTTGTTTTTATATTGTGGAATTACTCTTATTTTTTATTAAAAATAATTAAAAAAAAGCCCTTATTTATTTTTGAACTATATCAATTGATAAGCTGTAGAAGAAGAATGATTTTGTCTTGTAACTAATCTTACATTAAATTGTTTAAGAATTTTATTCCTTCTGCGTTACCATAGGTCCTAATTTTTCTCCACCTAGCAAATGCATGTGTAAATGAAATACAGATTGCCCAGCATCTTCATTGATATTCATAGAAAGACGATAGCCAGTTTCAGAAATACCTTGTTCTTTGGCTAATCTTTTAGCCACTAAAAAGAGTTTACCTAATAGAAGTGTGTCTTCTTCTGAAACATCATTAATGGTATGTATTTCTTTCTTCGGAACGATTAATAAATGAACAGGCGCTTGAAGCCGATTAGGAACAAAAGCTATAATGTCTTCATCTTCATACACAATTGTAGCATCAAGTTCTCTATTAATAATCTTTGTGAATACTGATCCTTTTTCAATCTTATCTTCTTTCTTTTTTTGATATTCAGGACTTTGACACCAAGAATTAGTGATTGTAAGAAGAATTAAAACGAAAATGGAATAAATTTTTTTCATATTTTTTTAATTGTAGTAATGCTGCTAATTTAATAAGAGTTAAAAAAAGGAGAGGTTAAATTAATTGAAGTTTAACTTTTAGGTTGTTGAGAAATATCGAATAGTTTTTTTCTATTCATTAATTTTTAACCAGGCTTCAGCTTTACTTTTCATAGGATATACGCGAATATTTAATCCATGTAGTTTCATGATACTAATAGCAAAATAATTAATATCTCTTTTTGGCCAAACAACAACATATTTAGTTTTCTTGTTTAAAACATTAGTTGCAATGGTTCCTATATTATACCTTTCCATGTAACTACGATCTGTATCATACCTGTCTCTTATACACATCTGACGCTGCCGAC
>JAHRWC010000234.1 GCA_019090365.1 Flavobacteriaceae bacterium | reverse complement strand
GTCAGATGTGTATAAGAGACAGGGATTGTAAGTAAGGTCAAATAGAAAATGTTCTTTTGTAAGAAATTGATAAGGTATATCTGGAAACTCATCAACGTTAGGGAAAGTACCTAAAGGAGTACAGTTTATAATAAGATAGTGGCTTGAAATAGTTTCTTTATTTAAATCTTTATAAGTAATAAAATTTTCTTGCTCTTTTCTGGAAACAAAAATTATTTTAAAGCCAAGCGTTTCTAACACATATTTAATTGCTTTTGAAGCACCGCCTGTTCCTAAAATTAATGCAGTTCGTTCTTTCAATGGAGGAATTTCTGTAAGCACTTTTGCAAAACCGTAATGGTCTGTATTGTAGCCATTTAATTTGCCGTTTTTCATTACTTTAATTGTGTTCACAGCACCAATAGCTTCAGCTTCTTTGTCAATTTTATCTAAATAAGGAATAATACTTTCCTTAAAAGGAATTGTAACATTCAATCCTTTTAAGTCACTATTTTCAGAAATTATATTTGTAAATTCTGTTATACATTCAATGTCAAAGTTATTATAGGTATCATGTCTTTTCTCTTTTTCAAATTTAGTTGTGAAGAAATTTTCAGAAAAAGAATAATCAATATTTTTACCTATAAGCCCGTATTTTGCCATAATATATTATCAGTCTTTTTTATACCAATCTAAACTTAAAACTATTAATATTCCTACAATAGTAAACAAAATTGCCCAAATTGTTTCGTACGAAAATTCCGTAGGAAAAAATCTTTCGTAATAGGATATTATTTCACGTCCATTTGCATCAAATTTAATATTTCCAGAAGCATCTAGATCATATTGTTTTGACTTCCATGGCCATACAACACCTAATGATCCAATTATGAAACCAATAATTACTGCATAAGTTATATTCTTGAAATGCTTCAATAAATAGCCAAGTACATGTGAAAGGGATACTAGACCAACTAAAGATCCTAAAGAAAAAACAGCTAATACTTTTAATAACCTAACTCGTAATGTGTTTTGAAGGAAACTAAAATCACCTTGAACCATTTCAGCAAGAGTATCAAAAAGTGCATTTACCGAGTCTACTAATAATAAAACATAGTTACCTAAAAGAATAAGAATAAATGAACCAGATAAGCCAGGTAATGTCATACCTGAAACACCTATAATACCACAAAAGAAAACAAAAATTAAATGATCATTCTCTTTGGCAGGTTCTAAAAAACTAATACTCAGCCCTGCTATTATTCCACATAATAAATAAGCGATGTATTTTTTTTTCCAAGCACCAAAATCTTTTGCTAGATAATAGATTGAACCTATAATCATTCCAAAAAATGCACTCCAAACATAAAGTTCAAAGTGTTCAATTAAATAATCTAAAATTTTTGAAACACTAAAATAACTGATAACCATTCCTAGAATTAATCTTCCTAAAAATTTACCATTTATGTATTGATAAAAACGTTTAAACCCTCTTTTGTATAAAAGTACAAACGCTTTAGCATTAATTTTTTGTAATGAATAAATAAACTCTTCATAAAAACCACCAACAAAAGCAACAACTCCTCCTGATACTCCAGGGACTTTATTAGCGGCACCCATAGCAAGACCCTTTAATATAAGCCAGATATTATCGTAAAATGTTCGCCGATCTTTAATCATTTACGTCCTTTTTATGTACAGATAATCGCTCTAATATGAAGATCATTAAAAATCCAATGACCATAAATAATATCGCATAAAGAACAAGTGGTTCTTCTGAATATGATGAAGGTAATATGCTTTTTTCAAGAAAGGGCACTTCCTCACCATGTGAGTTTATACGAAACTGAAGTACTTCCTTCCAAGGCCAAATTTTATTCAATGCTCCTATCATAAATCCAGTAAGGATTGCTAGTATAATATTTTTATGATGTGAAAACATCCAATTGAGAGCTTTTGAGAATATTTTTATTCCAAAAATAGCACCTAAGCCAAACACTGCTACTTTTAAAAATGCATCTGAAAATAATTTCCAATCTAGGGTTGTAATGCCGTCTCTTAACTGATTAATAGTATCTAAAACCGATTGATAAGCTCCTAATAATAATAAAATAAAAGCACCAGATATTCCTGGCAAAATCATCGCTATTATTGCAACAAAACCTGCAAAAAATAAAAACCATGTGCTGTCTGGCGAACCAATAGGTTCAGCTAATGTTATATAATACGATAATGAAGTTGCTAAGGCTATTGAGATCCAAATTGGTAAAGACCATTTGTTAATTTGCTTTCCAACATATAAAATACTTGCAATTACTAATCCGAAGAAAAATGACCAAACTAATATTGGATGCTCTTTTAGTAATACAGAAATGATCTTAGCAAAAGAAATGATACTTATTGCGATACCAAAAAATAAAGCAAGCAAAAAAGAAAGGTTATATGCTTTCCATGTGTTTAAAAATCCTTCACTCTTCCATTTCTTGAAAAAATTAAAATCTAATTGATGAATAGTATCTATCAATTCTTCATAAATTCCAGAGATAAATGCTATTGTTCCGCCAGAAACTCCTGGTACAACGTCGGCAGCACCCATGGCTAAACCTTTTAAAGTTATAATTAAGTATTGAAGTATATTACGTGAGGGCATTGAAATAAGTTATGATGCCCAAAAATAAGCAATTTAAAGGGAAGTGTTTTTGTGGCTATAAATTATTTTTTGAACGGATTTCGATTCATAGACTTTAGGAAAAAGCTCTTCTATAATAATTATAAACTCCTCATCTAATTTTAAGGCATTTTTTAAATGATATTCACCTTTGGTTTCGTCTTTTAAATAAAAGTATAAACCTGCCAATCGGTATTCTAATTCTGAACATTCAGGGTAAAACTCTAAGGCTTGAAATATGTTATTAATTGCAGCTCTATGTTCACCTAATTTCAGTAAAATATCATTTCTAGTCAACCAAGTATTTAACTCGTAATTCCCTAGTTCTAAGGTTTTTCTATAGCCATGCTCAGCCTCTTCAAACAAACTTAACTTTGCAGTTATTTTAGCATATCGTTTCCAATAAAGAACATTTTGACCATCTATATTGATTGCTTTTTCAATATAATAAAGCGCTTTTTTAAAATTCTTTTTTCTGAAATAATAATCTGTGATTGCAATCCAGCCCTTGTCTAAAAGAGCATCTTCCTCAACACATTTTGTGAAAAATTGGATAGCTAAATCATTTTCATATAACTTCTCATAACATTTGCCAATTCGTAATAGAGCAAATGATGTTGGGTCATCTAAACCTAATGTGATCGTATAGCTTTCTATAGCTTCTTGATACCTCTTTAGTTTTTCTAGAACCTTACCTTTCTCTAAATATGCCCCAATAAAATTATCATCACTGATTATTGCAAAATCAAATGCAGTTAGTGCTTTTTTATAATCTTTAAGGGTAGAATATTGTTTACCAACTTGATGCCAAGCAACTTCACAATAAGGATTGCTATTTAAAAAGTCATTAAGGTAGATAATTGCTTCTTCATTTTGTTCTAAATAATCGAAACAATAAATGATATTGTACAATGCAGAAAAATCCTCTTTATCATTTTCAAGACACTTCATGAAATAATACTTAGAATTCTCAAAATCTTCTAAAAATAAATATTCCATTCCTATTAAAGAAAACACATCAGACTCATCTTCAGTTAGTTCTAGTGCTTTTTCAAGCATTTCAATAGCCAGTTTATGTTGATCTTTTCTAGATAATATATTAGCTTTTTGTATATAAATTTCTTCGTTAGATTGTTCTATTAAGGCTAACTCATTCAGTAATTTATCTGCAGTTTCAAGTTCATTTTCAAATACAAACATTTCAACCTGAAACAAACGAAGATTAATTGAAGTTGGATGCTGTTCTAAACCTAATTTCGTGGCCTTTTTTGCTAAAGCCATTTTACCGTTTTCTAAGTAATGATGAATGATTTCTTCGAATTCATTTGAGTCGAAAAATAACACACTATTAGTTTTTAGCATTGACTCGAATCGTGTCAAAGAAAAATTGTTATTTTCATTAGGGCTCAATTGCATCTACAAGGTGTAAGGTTTCTTATAATTAAAGATAGTAATGTAGATTAGAGTTCAATAGTTGTACCATTTTTGTTGTTAACGTAGTTATTAACACAAATTTAAGCGCCTATTTTATTGTATAACAGTTGTGTAAGTTAGTTTCTTTTTTCTTGAATTGAAGTAAGCACATCTAGTAAAATAGCACAGCCTTCTTTTATTTCTTCTTCTGAAATGGTTAAAGGTGGTGTAATGCGTATAGCTTTGGTTTCAAAAAGTAGCCAAAATAGGAGCAATCCTCTTTCTTTACA
The DNA here is from genome assembly GCA_019090365.1 of Flavobacteriaceae bacterium. GTDB lineage: Bacteria > Bacteroidota > Bacteroidia > Flavobacteriales > Flavobacteriaceae > Marifrigoribacter. Next base: position 5,078 of record JAHRWC010000234.1, on the reverse strand, counting down.
AGTAAGTATAATTTCTGAAGCAATTTCAGGAGTTTCAACCATCAAGGCAAGCATTAATCCTTTTCCTCTTATTTCTTTAATTAATGGATGGATTAATTGACTTCGGAATAATTTTTCCTTTTCTAATGTTTCTGAAATTAATGATGTTTCAGTAATTTCTTTTAATGTTGCTAATGCAGCTGAAGCAATTACTGGATTGCCTCCAAAAGTTGTAATATGCCCTAATTTAGGCTGATGTTGAAGGTTTCTCATATGTTCTTCAGAAGCAGTAAATGCGCCTATTGGCATACCGCCTCCCATACCTTTTCCCATTACTAATATATCTGGAATACAATTATAATGTTCAAATCCGAAAAGTTTACCTGTACGTCCAAATCCAGGTTGAACTTCATCTAAAATCAATAAAGCTCCAACTTCATTACATCGTTTTCTTACTTTTTCAAGATAGTTATCTGATGGTAAAATAAAACCAGCACCGCCTTGAATAGTTTCAAGGATTACTGCTGCAGTCTTTTTAGTTATTAATTGTAAGTCTTTTTCAGAATTAAAACGAATCGAATGACAATCAGGGATTAAAGGCTCAAAAGCTGTACGGCGTTCTTCAAAACCCATCACACTCATAGCGCCCATAGTATTTCCATGGTAGGCTTTATCTGCATATAGAATTTCTTTTCTATTAGTTGTCCTTCTTGCTAATTTAATGGAACCTTCAATAGCTTCGGTGCCACTATTAGTTAGGTATGTAGTAGTTAAATTTTCAGGAAGATGACTAGCTAATAGTTTGGTTAATTCAACTGCTGGTTGTTGAATAAATTCACCATACACCATAACATGTAAATACTTATCTAATTGATTTTTTACAGCCTGAACCACTTTTGGGTGTCTATGCCCTAAGCTACAGGCAGAAACCCCTGCGATAAAGTCAAGGTATTTTTTTTCTGAAGTATCATAAATATAAGACCCCTTTGCGAGTGATATTTCTAAAGCAAGTGGGTGAGGAGTGGTTTGAGCTTGATATGTGAAAAAATCGTCAAGCATTAGTTTTCTTTGTTTGTAGGGGATTCCTCTTCTTTTTTTAGCGTTTTTGCCTTAGGATCATCGGGCTTGTTTTGAAAATCTTTAGGTTTTAGCTTTGAAGCCTCAGGAATATCTAAATCTTCTTCGGGAATATCATCAAAAAATTCGCCTTCATCTTCTGGTAATGGAATTCCTTTAATTTTTGTGAGTATAGGAATAGGCTTACCTATAAATAAATCTGAAACTTTATGTAATCTTTCCTCGCCTCTCCAAATAAATCCAGGGAGTAATTTTTCATCTTCAGGATATTGAGAAGGTGGATGAAGTTTTCCATCTGCTTCTTTTATAAAACGTATTCCCGTTATTTTTTGTTCTTTTAAATATAATTGTATCGAACTACTTGCGGTATAATTTATTCCTACAAGTTCTTCCTTATCATTTCTAGAATAAAATACAACTTGTGCATTTTTAATAATGTTTACGGTATCTAATTCATTATTTGTAAATAAACCAATGAGTCTTTCTCCTTTTACTTGATTGTAGCCAGAACTATCTTTTTGAACCAGAAAAGCATTATTAAATACTTTTAATGTGTCTAGTTTTTCAGTTACTTTATTTGATAAAATATGAATGGTATCACCCGTCATTTGATTTTCACCACTCCAGAGCACAGGATTTCTTAAAAGTTTTGTGATACCTTCTTTCTGATTTAAAAATATAGAATCACATTTTCCACTGGTAGGTTCTTCGCCTGGCATTCCTTTTTTAAATAGTCTAGCTCTATGAAACCCTTTTATGATACGATGTTCTGGTTTTCCTGTAACTTGTAAAGTGTCAGCATGTACATATACAGAATCATTATCACGAACTGTAATTGCAACAGCTCTTTTTGTTATGAAAACAGAATCTTTATCTCTGAAAACTTCAGCGTAATGTCCTTTGATTACACTTTTATTTAAGGTGTCTAATACTCTAATATTATTTGTAGCCGAAGCAAAACTTTTTTCTCTATCGAAATAAATACTATCTCCGTAAAGTATTCGATTGTCATAATCAACTCTAGAGTTTTTTACAAAGTAACCTGTATTCTCACGTGTGTCATAATATCCTCTTTCACAATAAATGGTACTATTTTCATTCACGATGGTAGATTCACCATATAAAAAAGCGCCTCCAGTTTCTGAATAAAAATCTAACTGTTCAGAATGTACTGTATAATCAGGGTTTTTAATTTCTACTTTAGATAGAAATTGATATTTTTTAGTTTCAGCAAAATAACGACCAATTCTACTTGTGAGAACACTTGCAGTATCAATAACGGTTCCTCCAGTTCTATAAAATGCTTGTTGCTTTATTCTGTCGAAATAAAGTGTGTCTGTCTTTAAGGTAGTTTTTGGTTCTTTAAATAGTACATCGCCACTAGCAAATGCAAATTGAGTATTTCCATTATACTCAGCATATTTACTAGTCATAGTTATGGTATCTGCTTGAATTATTTTTACGGTACCATAAGCTTTTACAAAGTTGTCTTTAGTATAGACAAAGGCTTGATCACACCACATTTCAACTCCTTCATGAACAATATATACTTGACCTGTATTGTCTTTAGTGTAGATCACAGCTTCAGGAAACTCAGGTTTTTTTTCGAGGTAACCAGATTTAATGTCTACTTTCTGTTTTTCTTTTTTGGGTTCAGTTTCTTGTGCTTGAAATGTAATTCCGAAGAAAATAAAAAAGATAAGAACAAAATAATTTGACGATTTCAAATACTAAACTCTTTGGTTAAGATGTAACGAAGATACTAAAGAAAACGTATTTACCTTGGAATGGTTTGTTTTCTATCTGGACCTACAGAAACTATTTTAATTGGTATTTCTAATTCCTTTTCAAGAAAATCGATGTACTCATTTAACTCTTTTGGTAACTGACTAGCTTCAGTCATTTTAGTTAAATCTTCTTTCCAACATTTAAAAGTTGAATAGATAGGAGTTACATTTTCTTCTTCAATATTATATGGTAAGTGTTTAATGGTTTCGCCTTTATATTTGTATGCTGTACATACTTTTAATTCATTGAAACCAGAAAGAACATCACTTTTCATCATCATTAGTTGAGTAACACCGTTTATTTCACAGGTATATTTTAAGGCAACTAAATCTAACCAACCACATCTTCTAGGTCTTCCAGTTACGGCACCAAATTCATGACCTACTTTAGCCATTTTGGTTCCTACTTCATCAAATAGTTCAGTTGGAAAAGGACCAGAGCCAACACGAGTTGTGTATGCTTTAAATATTCCGAAGACTTCATTTATTTTTCTTGGAGCTACTCCTAAACCTGTACAAGCACCGGCGGCAGTAGTATTTGAAGAGGTAACAAATGGATAGGTTCCAAAGTCGATATCTAATAAAGAACCTTGTGCACCTTCAGCAAGAATGGTTTTACCCGATTTCATTGCTTGGTGGAAATATTCTTCACTATCAATAAATGTTAGTTCTTTTAAACGTTCAATAGCTTCGAAAAATTCAACTTCCATTTCATTCAAATCATATTGAATATCCACGTCGTAGAAATTAATCATTGCTACATGCTTATCGGCTAAAGCTCTATATTTATCTTTAAAATTCACTAATTCTAAATCTCCAATACGAATTCCATTTCTACCAGTTTTGTCCATGTATGTTGGGCCAATTCCTTTTAGTGTAGAACCAATTTTCGCTTTACCTTTTGAAGCTTCTGAAGCAGCATCTAATAATCGATGCGTAGGTAAAATTACATGGGCTTTTCTTGAAATAATTAATTTAGATTTGTAATCAACATTATAGGGGTCAAGACCTTCAAGTTCTTTAACGAAAACAACAGGGTCTATAACAACACCGTTACCAATAACATTCATAGAATCTTCATGAAAAATTCCAGAAGGTATAGTTCTTAACACGTGTTTTATACCGTCAAATTCTAAGGTATGACCAGCATTCGGGCCTCCTTGAAATCGAGCAATAATATTGTAGTCTTTTGTGAGGACATCAACAATTTTCCCTTTTCCTTCGTCTCCCCATTGTAATCCAAGTAGTAAATCTACAGCCATAAATATTAAGAATTTCCCTGAGTTTTGTCAGGTGTTTTTTTATTTCCGTAGAAATATAATGAATGGTTAATTATTTCAATATCGAAAACTTCTTCGATTGTTTTTTTTATCGTTTGAATGCGAGGATCGCAAAATTCAATTACTTCTCCATTAGATAAAATAATATGATCGTGTTGTTTGTCGAAATATGATTTTTCGTAATGTGCTTGATTTTGCCCAAATTGGTGTTTTCTTACTAAAGAACAATCAAGTAATAATTCTATCGTATTATAAAGAGTAGCTCTACTTACACGATAGTTTTTGTTTTTCATGTTTATGTACAATGATTCAATATCAAAATGATCATCGTGATCGTAGACTTCCTGAAGTATTGCATAACGTTCGGGAGTTTTACGATGTCCTTTTTCTTCTAAAAACGCAGTAAATACGTTTTTTACGATGGCCTGATTATTTAAATTTATTTTTGTACTCATAACAAGTTACAAAGTTAACGATTATACTCGTGTAACTTTATCGATACCATTAATTTTTTTAATATTTTTCATCAAGTTTTTAAGAACTGTACTGTTTTTAACAATTACTTTAATCTTTCCAGTAAAAATTCCATCATCACTATCAAATGAAACACTTTTCATATTCACTCTCTCATTTTTATAAAATCACTTTTTAAAAAATCGCTTGATAGTTTTCTATCATCAGTCCATCCACATTCAGTGCATTTTATGATATCTCGAAGCGGTTTTACATTCTTACCACATTTTCTACATTTAGTAAATAACACTCCTAATTCAGGTTCCTGTATACTAGCATGTATTGCACCATTTAGATGTCCAATAATTTTGAGTTTGACTAGATCTTTTACCAAAGCAACATTCTTTTTTCTAAGTGATCTTGTTGCGCAAATACATTCTACTTGTGATTTGACTGGTATAGAGTTTATGTATTTGATCATCACAGCAATCATCGATCCCAT
>JAHRWC010000233.1 GCA_019090365.1 Flavobacteriaceae bacterium | reverse complement strand
GCAATTGAACTATATCAAGAGAATATTTATTAACTATTGTTTCTATTTCTGAAACAGTTTCATTTACAAATACACCAACTTTCTTAATTGATTTTGGTAGTTTTTTTACCTGACTAGTAATTAATACTTCATTGACAAAACGAGAAGATTTTTTATAAAATATGAAACCCATATACTCAGGTTTCAATTTTGAAATCTTGTCAATATTATCATTGTATTTCATACCACACACCTTCACTTTCATACTAATTGTTTTTATTAACTTCATTAATAAATTCTTGACAGGCTACTTGTGGTTCTGGATGTTTCATAAAAGCTTCACCCAATAAAAACCCTTGAAAACCATATTGTTTAAGATCTAAAATTGTTTCTGGTTTGCTAATACCACTTTCACTTATTTTAATGATTTCCTTAGGTAGAATTTTTGAAATCCTTTTTGAATTATCAGTAGAAACCTCAAAAGTCTCTAAGTTTCTATTATTAACTCCTACTATTGAAATATGTTTATTGAAATGCGAGTAATATTCTTTCTCATGATGAACTTCTAATAATGTTTCAAGTCCAAAAGATTGAGCAAATTCAGCTAGAGCAAAACATTTTTCTTTACTAAGTCCGGCAGCAATTAATAAAACAGTGTCTGCACCCATTGCTTTTGCTTCAATGATTTGGTATTCATCAATCATAAAGTCTTTTCTAAGTATAGGAATGTTCACTTTATTTCGAACTGCAATTAAATCTTCAGTAGTTCCACCAAAAAAGTTGGTATCTGTCAAAACTGAAATTCCACTGACTCCAGCATTTTCATACCCTTGACTTATCTTTTCTACAGATATTTCAGCATTAATAATATCCTTACTAGGAGATTTTCGTTTTATTTCGGCAATAATTCCAGACTTTTCAGGATTGATAATATACTGAGACATTGAAATAATAGGTTGTTGCATAAAACTTGATTTCTCAAGAATTGAAATAGGTTTTTTTTCTTTTGAAAGAGATACTTCTTTATGTTTATAAGCGATTATTTTTTCTAGAATATTCATATCTCAAATAGGTTTTTTAAAGATTGATAAGCATTTCTCGACTCTAAAGATTCCTTAGCCATTTCATAGGCTTCATCAAAAGATTTTTGAGTTGAAGTTTGTATTGCTATAGCAGCATTAGCTAACACAACATTATTTTGTGCTGCTGTTCCATTATTTTTTAGAATATTAATAAATATTTTAGCTGAATCTTTAACTGAATCTCCACCATATAACTGTTCTTGTTTCAATTCAATACTTTTAAAGTTGGTCGGAGTTTTTAATGAATCTTCTATATTTGAAACTACACGAGTATCATTGGTTAGTGAAATTTCATCATAACCATCTAATGAATAAAGTATAGAATAATTAATATCTGATTGCTGATATAAATATTTGTACAATCTTAATAATTCTAATGAGAAAACTCCAACCACCTGATTTTTTGGTTGTGAAGGATTTACCATTGGACCAAGCATATTGAAAAACGTTTTCACGCCTAATTCTCTTCTAATTGGAGCGACAATTTTCATAGCAGGGTGGAAGAGTGGCGCATGTAAAAAACAGATGTTTGCTTTATCAATTTGTTGTTTAATTATATCAGCATTATTAGTAAATTTAAATCCGAGTTGCTCCATTACATTAGACGAGCCACTTGTAGAACTTACACCATAATTACCATGTTTGGCAACTTTAACTCCGGCACCAGCGGTAATAAATGAAGCCAATGTTGATATGTTAAATGTGTTTTTTCCATCGCCTCCAGTTCCACATAAATCGATAGGATTAAACTCTTTTAAATCTATTTTTATACATAGATCAAGTAATGCGTCTCTAAAACCAGATAGCTCATCTATGGTTATTTTTCGCATTAAAAAGACAGTTAAAAAACTAGCAATTTCACTTGCGTTTAAATCACCCTGACTAATATTTGTTAAAATATCTTTGGCTTCTCCTTTTTCCAAGATTCTATGATTGTGTAAATCTTTAAGTATATTTTTCATAGTCATTTTAGTTTTTTACCCAGTTTTTTATCATTTGAAATCCTTCAGGAGTTAATACACTTTCTGGATGAAATTGAATTCCTCTTATATCAAACTCTTTGTGTTTTAAAGCCATCACCATATTATTTTCATCGGTTGCCAAAAGTTCTAATACCGAGGGTAAATTTGGATCGACAACCCAACTATGATATCTTCCTACTTTAGTTTCAGATGAACAATCATCAAATAAATAATCTCCTTGTAATTTTATATTGGTTCCGAAGCCATGATATACTTCAGTTAAATTAATTAAATCGCCTCCAAAACATTCAGCGATTGCTTGATGGCCTAAGCAAATTCCTAAGATGGGTTTTTTGCCAGCATAGGTATTAATCACTTCTTTCGTGAGCCCTGCTTCAGAAGGAACTCCAGGACCTGGAGAAATTAATATTTTATCAAATTCAGAAATGTCATTAATTTCAAATTGATTGTTTCTTAACACAGTTACATCAACATTTAGTTCTTTCAATATATGAACCAAGTTATACGTAAATGAATCGTAATTATCTATGACTACAATTTTTATAGTTTTCATAATTCTTCAGCAATTTTTATGGCTTTTCTTAAAGCACCTATTTTATTATTTATTTCTTTTCGTTCATTTTCAGGGCTACTATTCACTACAATTCCAGCGCCTGCTTGATAGGTAAGAAGATTATTTTTACTTAAAAAAGAACGAATCATTATCGCCATGTTTACATCACCATTAAAGCCTATATAACCAATGGCTCCACCATAAAAACTACGTTTACCGTTCTCATATTTATCAATCAATGTCATTGCCTTATGCTTTGGAGCTCCAGCTAATGTTCCCGCAGGAAAACTATCGTAAATTACTTGAACAGGATTCGACTCTTTGTCTAATTTCCCAGTCACTTTACTAACCATATGGATTACATGAGAAAAAAACTGAATTTCACAAAGTTTTTCAACCACCACATTTGTAGAATTTCTACTCAAATCATTTCTTGCTAAATCGACCAGCATCATATGCTCGGCATTTTCCTTGGGATCGATTAAAAGTTGATCTGCTAGTTTTTTATCTTCTTCTAAAAAACCTGTTCGTTTATAAGTTCCTGCAATAGGATGAATCTCTGAAATTCTATCTGTAATTCGGATTTGAGCTTCAGGGGAAGATCCAAATAATTTGAAGTTAGTATAATCAAAATAGAAAAGGTAAGGGGAAGGGTTTACCATACGTAAAGCTCTATATACATTGAAATCGTCACCCGTAAATTCTTGATTAAATTCTCTTGAAAGTACCAGCTGAAAAACATCTCCTCTCTGACAATGTTCCACTCCTTTTTCAACTAATTTTTCATATGCTGAATCTGTAAAGTTTGAACGCTCATTTTCTTTTTTTGAAAAGGGAAAATTAGATGAAGCCGCATTTTTTAATAAGTCTAATATGGAAGAATCGAAATTTTCTTCTGAAGTATTATTTTCAATTAAATGTAATTCATTTGAATATTGATCGAACACCAAAACATAACGATAGACACTAAAAATTGTAAGCGGAATTGATTTATGTTTTTTTACTTCCTGATGCAATTGTAAATCTTCTGCAAACTCTATGGTGTCGTAAGATGAATAACCGAATACACCATTGTAGCAAAAAGGGAGTTCAATTTCATCTGTATTAAAACTTGAAATAAAATTTGAAAGTTCTTTAACAAACGATTCTTTAGAAATTGGGATTTGCCTTTTTTCACTATTAGGGTTTGCAACTTCAATGGATTCATTAGTAGCTTGAAATGTTGCAATAGGTTCACAACAGATGTAGCTATAACTGTTTTCTTTGCTTTGATATTCTGAACTTTCTAGTAAAATAGTTTCAGAATAATGGTCCCTTAATTTTAGATAGATACTCACGGGAGTATGCATATCTGCTATGATTTTATGATGTTTTGTTATTAATTTTGTTTTCATTTATTTTAGTTTTGGGCAAAAAAAAAGCCTTCCGTTAAGGAAGGCTCTAATGTTTAATTATATAGAATAGCTTATCCGTTCACGTGTTTACGACGTAAAGGAATCCACCAACTTGTATTTAAATTTATTGTTCTCATTGTTAAAGCAAATATAGAAATTAGTTTCAGTAAACCAAATCTAAAAAAATAAAATTTTAAGGTTCTTGATGATCATAACTTAAAATTACTTTAAGTTTCCATGTTTCATTTTCTAATATCCAGGTATGTGTAAATTTTGCAATATTGGTTTTATATAGTTC
>JAHRWC010000232.1 GCA_019090365.1 Flavobacteriaceae bacterium | reverse complement strand
TTAGCCCTATTATAATTCCAATAAGAATACGGCTATAAATAAGTAAAAATGGAATATTTTTCATTGTTGTTTTCTGATTGTTGGAAATGTGTTCGTGTATGGTTAGTTGTGTAAGGAGGTAAGTTTGCAAAAATGAACGAAGAGTACGGAAATTTGGCAGAATTTCCCGAACCATCTTTAATCACTATGAACTATTCACGTTGTTAGACATTATTTTTAATATATTCTCTCACTATTCTTTTTTTAAACTCACCAAATTAACTATGAAACATTGATATAAAAGAAACTCTACAAGATCATTTTTCGCAACTTTGTCGTCAATAATTTTTAAAGGATACTTCATCTTTGTGCCAAGCCATTGTACACCAGGGCTAGCGCCTAAGCCTAATATTGGTTTTTTTTCTTCATTTATTAATTCGTAATAAACGTAAAAAACTTTTCTTTTATTTTTGATTAACCATTCCTTAGAATTTCCAATTTTGGAATCTAATTTAAGGATAACATCTTCGTTCGTTTTAAAAGATATTTCTCCTCTGTCTGCACCATTTTTATATATTGTAAATGAACCAGGTTGATGGTGAATTGGAGCTATTTCTATTGTGATGCCGTTCAAATTTGTTTTTATTACTTCTAGGTCATTTTCCATATAATCGACAACTAATAGATTTTTTGATTCATCTTTGATTATAAAACTTCCTGAGTAATCAGTGGATATTATTTTCATTGCTTACGATTTAAATTATGCCTAACTTGTTATATACAAGTTATAAAGGTAACGTTTATCCATTATTATTTCTGGATAACCACACCTTTTGGTGAATATTAAAAATTATTGAAGCAATAAAGTCAACTTTGTATCTTTTCATTAACTTTGTTTCACTTCCTTAATAGCTCCCACATGTTATTTTTCAATGAAAGAAGATTTTCTTCATTATCTGTGGAAGTTTCAAAAATTTTCAACTTTTAAATTAGTTACTCAAGAAAATGAGAACTTACAAATTCTTAAATCAGGCGTGCATAACCTAAATGCTGGCCCCGATTTTTTAAATGCACACATTATAATAAATGAACTTGTTTGGATTGGAAATGTCGAGGTACACATCAATGCTTCCCATTGGTACAGCCATCATCATGAACAAAATCCTAACTACGATAGTGTGATTTTACACGTGGTATGGATTCACGATGCCGATGTCTATAGAAGTGACAATACCATCATACCAACACTCGAGTTAAAAAACATCGTTGATACTGCGCTACTGACAAACTATAAAAGTCTATTGCAAACCAAAAATGGTATTAATTGTAACAATGAAATTGCTTCAATCGATTCATTTACCTTATCCAATTGGAAAGAACGTCTGTTTTTAGAACGATTAGAAGAGAAGTCAAAATTTATTTTGAATGAATTAGAAAACAATCACAATCATTGGGAAGCTTTGTTATTTGTGTTACTGAGTAAAAATTTTGGACTGAAAGTTAACGGCGAATCCTTTTTAAGTATTGCTCAATCGTTCGATTTTTCTACCCTAAAAAAGTGTAGTAAAAATGCGCTCGAATTAGAAGCTTTGTTTTTAGGACAAGCTGGTTTGTTAGAAGATGAAGTAGAAGAATTGTACTATTTCGAGTTAAAAACAAATTATTCATATTTGAAAAGAAAGTTCAATCTATCGAATCAAAATGTGATTCATGCTAGTTTTTTTCGATTGCGTCCGCCCAATTTTCCAACAATACGACTTTCCCAATTAGCAATATTATATACAGAGCGACAGAATTTATTTTCTGAAATAATACACGCAAAAACACTAGATGAGTTTTATGCAATATTTTCTGTAGCAGCAAACTCGTATTGGGATACACATTATAATTTTAAAGTAACATCCTCCAAAAGAAAAAAAGCATTGACCAAAAAATTTATTGATTTATTATTAATCAATACAGTATTACCATTAAAGTATTGTTATGCGTCATTTCTAGGAAAAGATCTTTCAGAAGAAATAATTGAACTAGCTAGTTCTATCTCAAAAGAAGAAAATACAATCATCAAAGAATTTGAGAAATATCAAATAAACATTCAAAACAGTTTAGAGTCACAAGCTCTAATTCAATTAAAGACAAATTATTGTACTAATAATAGGTGTTTAGAATGTGCGATTGGCTTTAAAATATTAAAGAGATAATTATCGGTTTTTAATTTAAAAATTCCCTTAAAAATAGTACTTTGCAATCATGTTGCATTTCGTATATACTATTCGACATTATTTCGAAAAGAGGGGCTTTTATGTGAGTTCTCGTTTCGCTGATCGATTAGGAATGCGTGTAAAAAATATTCGTTTATTTTTCATTTATTTATCTTTTGCTACGTTAGGAGCAGGGTTTGCCATCTATATTACCATGGCGTTTTTATTAAAAATGAAAGATTTGGTGTATACTAAAAGAACTTCAGTATTCGATTTATGAGAAATATATTTCAATCAAAAATATACATTGCATTATTATTATTAGTTGCAGTCTTTTTAATGGGAATATTAGGCTTTAAATTTATTTCAGATTATTCATGGATCGATGCAATTTACATGACAGTAATTACTATAACTACTGTTGGATATGGTGAAGTACATCCTTTAGATCAATTTGATAAAATATTTACATCGGTACTTATTTTAACAAGTATTTTTATATTTGGTTATGCAATTAAAGTGATTTCTGAATATATTTTAAGTCAAAATAATATAGGTAATTTAAGACAAAAAAGAGTGGAGAGAAAAATTGCAAAAATGCATGACCATATTATTGTTTGTGGTTATGGTCGAAACGGACAACAAGCTGTTCATAAGCTGTTAGCTTACAATCAAGCTTTTGTTGTTATTGAAAAAGAGGAAGAAGTTGTAGAACGTTTTTCAAGCGAGTTAGTTTCTTTTATTTATGGAAATGCAAGTGAAGATGAAGTATTAAAAAGAGCTGGAATAGAACATGCTAGTACTTTAATATCTGCATTGCCTAGTGATGCGGATAATCTATTTATTGTACTCTCTGCAAGACAAATGAATAGTAAACTGAAAATCATTAGTCGTGCTACGGAAGAAACCACTCAGAAGAAATTGAAATTAGCGGGAGCTAATAATGTGATCATGCCCGATAAAATTGGTGGAGAACACATGGCTTCTTTGGTAGTGACTCCAGATTTAATTGAATTTTTAGATAACTTATCTGTTTCTGGAGATGATGATAGTATGAATGTAGAGCAAATTCCTTTTAGTAAAGTTTGCCCTGAAGGAAATGAATTAGCCATAAAAGATTTAGATTTAAGAAAGAAAACCGGTTGTTCCATTATTGGGTATAAATCTCCAAATGGCGAATACATTGTTAATCCTGAGCCTTCTATGGTGTTGGAAAGAAATTCTAAGTTAATCTTAATAGGAAGGCCATTTCAAATTGAGAAATTAAAAGAAACCTATAACGTATAGTCGGTTAGTAACTTTTTAACGTTCAAAAATTTGAAATCGGAATTATTTTTAGCATCTTGCTGACCCTAAAAACTAATTAACTCACTAATTATGAAGAAAATTCTTCTCGCTATTATTACAATTTTATCACCTTTATTAACATTTGCACAAGAAGCTTCAGAAATGAGTTTAGATCAACAAATTGATCAAACTTTTGGAGACGCTACAGGATGGTTTGTTAGTTTTATATTTTATCAAATTCCATTTAGTGATACGATACAAGTTTATTGGGTATTATTTCCTTTAATTATAGGTGCAACTTATTTTACATTTTATTTTAACCTTATAAATTTTAGAGGGTTTTTTACTGCTATTAATATTGTAAGAGGAAAGTATGATGATATCGATCATCATGAATCTATGGTAGGAGCTGGAGATTCAACTCCGGGCGGAGATGCAATAGAAACAATTGCTATAGAAGGGCATGAAGGGGAGGTTACTCACTTTCAAGCATTAACTGCAGCTTTATCAGCAACCGTAGGTTTAGGTAATATTGCCGGAGTTGCTATTGCAGTTTCAATTGGTGGAGCAGGGGCAACATTTTGGATGATTGTAGCTGGGTTTTTAGGTATGGCTTCAAAATTTGTTGAATGTACCTTAGGTGTAAAATATAGAGATATTGCTGAAGACGGTACAGTGTACGGAGGTCCAATGTATTATTTAACCAAAGGACTTAAAGCAAAAGGATTAGGAAAATTAGGAAAAATATTAGCAGCATTATTTGCCATTTTTGTAATTGGTGGATCATTTGGAGGTGGAAACATGTTCCAAGTAAATCAAGCATTTCAATTAGTTGAAAATATTACTGGAGGAGAAGCTTCTTTTCTACATGGTAAAGGATGGTTGTTCGGTATTGTAATGGCTGTTTTAGTAGGTATCGTAATAATTGGTGGTATTAAGAAAATTGCCAAAGTAACAGATAAAATAGTGCCTTTTATGGTTGTAATTTATGTTGCAGCTTCTTTATTTGTATTGATCGCAAAATATGATATGATAGGTAACGCATTTGCTGCAATCTGGAATGGAGCATTTAGCCCTGAAGGTGTAGTTGGTGGAGCTGTTGGAGTTTTAGTACAAGGATTTAGACGTGCTGCTTTCTCGAATGAAGCAGGTGTAGGTTCAGCTTCTATTGCGCATTCGGCAGTAAAAACAAAATATCCAGCCTCTGAAGGTTTAGTAGCTTTATTAGAACCTTTTATTGATACCGTTGTGGTTTGTACAATGACAGCTTTAGTATTAATTATTACTGGAAATGTAGTTGCTGAAAATGCCTCATTGAATGATGCTCAAGCAATTTTATTAACTTCTGGAGCATTCGAATCTGTGATATCTTGGTTCCCATATGTATTAACTGTTGCAGTTGTTTTATTTGCTTTCAGTACAATGATCTCATGGTCATATTATGGTTTTCAAGGATGGGCTTATTTATTCGGAAGAACTAAAAAAATGGAATATGCTTACAAACTTTTATTTTGTGTATTCGTAGTAATCGGTGCTGCAGCTAGTTTAGGTTCAGTAATTGGTTTCTCTGATGCAATGATATTTGCGATGATGGTTCCTAATATGATTGGACTGGTATTACTAGCTCCAAAAGTGAAAGATGAATTAGTTAAATACATGGCAGCGATTAAAGGTAAAAAGTAATCGCCTAAAAACATATAAAATAATAACTCCCCAATTTATTTAAGGAGTTATGAATAATTTTAAATCCCACTTCTTATTTGATAGACATCAAAGAAGTGGGATCTTTTTTTTGGTGTTAATCATTATAGGATTAGTTGGTGTATCCCTGTTTTTGGATTTCACAGAGCCTTCTAGTTTTGATATTTCTTCGGAAGAAATAATTGTTTTAACTCATGAGTTAGATTCACTTCGGAATGAAAAACTTAAAAAGAAACAGTCGAAAATCTATCCTTTCAATCCTAATTTTATAACAGATTACAAAGGTTATATGCTTGGAATGTCTTCTGAAGAAATTGATAGATTACATGTGTTTAGGAAAAAGGACAAATGGATTAATTCAGTCAGTGATTTTAAAAGAGTCACAAAAGTTTCAGATTCAATACTGAAAGAAATAAGTCCCTTATTTAAATTCCCCGAATGGGTTACAAATCCAAAACCTAAATCAAACTATATAAAGAATTCATTTTCAGAAAAAAGTTTTCAGAATAAAACTGATTTGAATAAAGCAACTTCAGATCAGTTGCAAGAAATATATGGTATTGGCGAAACGCTTTCAAATCGAATCATATCGTATCGAAATAAATTAGAAGGTTTTTCATCAGACCTACAATTATCACAAGTCTATGGATTAAGAAACGATGTTATTACAAGAGTACTGAATGAGTTTACGGTAAAATCACCCAAAGAAATTGTTAAGATGAATGTGAATGCTGCATCTGCTTCCGACATTGCAACGATACCTGGAATATCATTCGAACTAGCAAAAAACATATGGGAATTTAGAATACTCAATGAACAAATACGTTCTATAGATGAATTAATAAAAATAGAAGCACTCTCAAAAAGAAAGTTAGCACTAATTAAATTATATTTGTTCGCTGAATAATATGAAACATTATTCAATTATTTAATTAAGTATTAATTGGGGGGAAATTTAAAATAAGAACAAGAACCATATGGATGCATTATTCTTTACAGAAGAACATCAACTTTTTAGAAAAAGTTTACAAGATTTTTTAAAAAAGGAAGTAGCCCCTCATATAGAAGGTTGGGAAAAAACAGGAACCGTAGATCGTTTTATTTGGAAAAAAATGGGAGATATGGGATATTTCGGATTAGCAACTCCTGAAGCATATGGAGGTCTTGGTCTCGACTTGTTTTATACAGTGATCTTTTTAGAAGAACTTCAAAAAATAAACTCTTGTGGTTTTGCTGCTAATATGTGGGCACATGCCTACTTAGCAATGACTCACCTTAATAAAGAAGGAAACCACGAGCAAAAAGAAAAATATTTAACGCCTAGTGCTCACGGAGATAAAATAGGTTGTCTTTGTATCACAGAACCTTTTGGAGGGTCTGATGTTTCTGGAATGAGAACTACCGCTGTAAAAAATGGAGATACTTATGTGCTTAATGGTTCTAAGACTTTTATTACCAATGGTGTGTATAGCGATTACCTTGTTGTAGCAGCTAAAACTGCCCCTGAATTAGGAAATAAAGGAATCAGTATTTTTGTAATGGATAGAGATACTCCAGGTATATCTTCGACAAAACTTGATAAGTTAGGTTGGAGAGCAAGCGATACTGCAGAAATTGCTTTCGATAATGTAACAATTCCTACATCTCAATTAATGGGAGAAGAAAATCAAGGGTTTCCTTATATCATGCAACATTTCTCATTAGAGCGGTTAGTGATGGGAGTAAACGCACATGCAAGAAGTGAATATGCTTTAGAATATACACTTGATTATATGAATGAACGAAAAGCGTTTGGACAATCAATTTCAAAGTTTCAAGCCTTACGTCATAAATTCGTTCAATTGGCAAGTGAAGTTGAAATGTGTAAAACATTTAATTATACAACGGCAAAACGTTTAAATGACGGAGAATATGTAGTGAAAGAAGCTACCATGTCAAAACTTGTTTCTACAAAAGTAGCAGATGAAGTGATGTATGAATGCCTTCAGTTTTTAGGAGGATATGGATACATGGAAGAATACCCTTTAGCAAGATTATTACGTGATAGTAGGTTAGGACCTATTGGTGGAGGAACATCTGAGATACTTAGAGAAATCCTTTCTAAAATTATAATCGATAAGAAGGAATATAAGCCTGCAACATAAGCTGTAAAGATATTTTTGTCTTTGGCTTTAAAATTGCAAGGTGCTATTTAATTAATTTAAATTTAATACAGATGAAATATAACTATCTGAAATATATCTTTGGTTTATTAATAAGTGTCTTTAGTTTTAACGCTGAGGCTCAAACGGAGTTGAAAAGTAAAGTTTCCGACTTTCTTACTTATATGCCAATTGAAAGTGCAAGTATTTATATAGAGAACTCTACTGTAGGTACTATTAGTAATAAAGATGGTAATTTTCTATTAGTTGTACCTAGAGAGTTTGAAAACGATACAGTAGTAGTTTCGTCAATTGGTTATAAAACTTTTAAAACAGCTATTGCAGATTTTGATGCTTCTATGGATATTTTTCTAGAAGAAGATATTGCTGCTTTAGATGAGGTTTTAATTATAGCTGAAACTCGACCAAAAACAGGAAATGATATTGTACTTCGTGCTTTAGAAGAATTACCAGAAAATTTACCAGAACAACCTTATCTTCAAAAAGGATTTCTACGACATAAAGAAAGAAATAGTAAAGAGTTTAAATGGTTAATAGAAAGTGCGCTTACTATGTACGATTCGAGTTATGCTTCTGGAGCTACAGATAACTTAAAAATTAATGTAGATGAGAATAGAAAAAGTTATGACCTTAGAGATGTAGATAGTTTGTTTTCATATTATTCATATTTAAAGAATACTAAGCGTAACTTTAAAATGAAATCCAAAAAGATGGATCGAGATACGATTAAAACGGCATCTTTAATTGAAGCTATTAAATGGAATGATAGGCGATTTAATGGTTTAGAGAATATATTTAAAGGACGTCTTAATTTGGTAAGAAATTCTAATCTTGATGGGGCATTGTTTGGTAAAAACATGCTTAATAAACATCAATTTGAATTGGATACAGTTTTAGTTGATAATGGAAAAAAACTATACAAAATTAAGATTACTAAAAGTAAAGACTTTGTTGGTTTAAATACAGGAAGTATTTTTAATGAAGGGTATGAAGCTAATGGTTGGATTTATATTTATTGGGATAATTTCGCTATAAAGAAAATTGAATACGAATTGGTTGCTGCTTCAGATGCACAAAAAAGCAGAAGTAAGATCTTATTTAATTCAAAAGTGAATCATAAATTGATTATTACTTATAAAGAGTATCAGGATAAAATGTATCCTAATTACTTTTATTACGAAACACCAAAACTGGTGAAAGTAGGAGATCGATCTTCAGATAAACCAAAGGGAAATAAAGAAGAGCAATATTATTATACTGTACAAGAAATACTATTTACTGAAATAATTCATGATTCAGAAACTGTAAATAAAGCATTGCAGAAAGAATGGTCTGAAGATATTTTTTCTCCACGACCTTATAATAAGGAGTTTTGGAAAAACTATAATGTATTATTAGAGAGTGAAGAAGACGAGCAGCTTATTTATGACCTAAGTAGAAGAGCTTCATTGTACAAGCAATAATTTCTTTTTAAAAAATATGCAAAACTCAATAGTATATTCTAAATTCTAATTATATTTGCCATCCCAAAAGAGAGGAGGTTAAGAGACTATGTTAATAATACCAGTTAAAGAAGGAGAAAATATAGACAGAGCGCTAAAACGTTTTAAGCGTAAGTTTGATCGTACGGGAACAAAAACTCAGTTACGTGAAAGAAAACAATTTACAAAGCCGTCTGTTAAGAGAAGAGCACAAATTCAAAAAGCTCAGTACATTCAAGGTTTAAGAGATCAAGAGGAAATCTAGATTCTTATCCTTTTAAGCATATAAAGTCCGTTGTAATTAGTATTTTTACTATTCAACGGATTTTTTTTATGCCCTTTTCTAAATTTATCTCCTATCTCGAATTTGAAAAAAAATATGCTATTCATACGATAACAGCATATAAAAACGATTTAGAAAGTTTTTTGTCATTTGCTTCGGAAGAATTTGATTATGATGAAATTAAAACGGTACATTATTCAATTATCCGTAGTTGGATTGTAGCATTGGTAGATACGGGTATTTCAAACAGAAGTATCAACCGTAAAATATCTTCTTTAAAAACCTATTATAAATTTCTTCTGAAAACTAAACAAATAGAAGTAAGTCCTCTAGTAAAACATAAAGCGTTAAAGACTGCTAAAAAATTACAAGTTCCTTTTTCAGAAAAAGAAATAGATACTGTACTTAATATTTTAGCTCAGGAAAAAGGATTTGACGGAATTCGTAATAAATTGATAGTAGAATTATTTTATTCAACCGGAATACGAAGAACGGAACTAGTTAATTTAAAAATAAACGATGTTTCCATTTCACAAAAAACAATTAAAGTATTAGGTAAAAGAAATAAAGAACGAATAATTCCATTAATATCTTCCGTTTTAAATACCATAGAAAAATACATTAGCTATCGTGAAGACTTAGAGATAATTAAAGATAAAGACTATTTTTTCTTGTCAAGAAAAGGGGTTAAAATATACGAAACACTTGTTTACCGAGTTATAAATAACTACTTTAGTAAAGCATCCGAAAAGGTGAAAAAGAGCCCACATATATTAAGGCACTCTTTTGCAACGCACCTTTTAAATGAAGGTGTTGATTTAAAAGCGTTAAAAGAATTACTTGGACATTCGAGTTTAGCTTCTACACAAGTATATACAACTAATAGTATAGCTAAGTTAAAAGAAGTATATGAAAATTCGCATCCAAGAAATTCTAGTAAGTAAATTAGTAGAATTATTAATTAAATAGACAATTAGATGAAAGTAAACATTCAAACTCCCAATTTTGTAGTAGATGAAAAACTTGTCGATTTTATAAACAAAAGACTTTCTAAGTTAGAAATCTTTTATGATCGTATTATTTATGCAGATGTTTTTCTGAAAGTTCAGAAAACAAGTGATAAAGAAAATAAATTAATTGAAATATTATTAAGTATTCCTGGTGATGATGTAATTGCTAAAAAAGGAGCAAAAACTTTTGAAGAAGGTGTAGATGAGTGTGTTAATGCATTGGAAAGACAGTTGAAAAAAAGAAAACAAAAAGAAAGAGCATTTTCTTGAGATTTTTTTTGAAAAAAAGTTTTGTAAAGAGAATAATTTATATACATTTGCAGTCCGTTAGAAATAGCGGGCTTTTTTTTAGCGAAAAAGTAAGCCGAAAAGCCGATGTAGCTCAGCTGGCTAGAGCAGCTGATTTGTAATCAGCAGGTCGTGGGTTCGAGTCCCTCCATCGGCTCAAAAGTTCTTTAAAATAGATGTTTTAGAGTAGGGGAGATACTCAAGCGGCCAACGAGGGCAGACTGTAAATCT
>JAHRWC010000231.1 GCA_019090365.1 Flavobacteriaceae bacterium | reverse complement strand
TAGTAAAACCACTAGATTTTGTAGCTTTTAATCATACAGAATCTATCAGATATACTGTGGTATGGATCAAAATACCTTCTTTAATCTCTCACAATTTAACTAGTGAGGGGTTTTTGTTTTTATCTAATCCTAGAATATATAATCTCTATATTTATGGAGTCCTCAAAAGGGTTGTCCCAAAATATATATCTTTGAATTAGTACAAATGAACCTTTATAAGACATTTAAAGCCTATTATGCTTAAAAACCTATTCAGAAATAATAATACTAAGGATAATATATTTATACATATTCCTAAATCTGGGGGTTCTACATTCGTTGGATTGCTTAAAGAGTCTGAAAAAGCAAAAGATTTTGATGGGTCTATTCCTTCGCATAAAATTGAATGCGTTGGAAACACACATATTAAGCATGTAGATTTTACCACCCCATCTAGATTATTTAAAGGAGTCGATATTTTCGATGCTGCAAATCAAAATCATTATCGGGATAAGTATAAATTGTTTATGCTAGTTAGAAATCCAATAGATAGGATTATTTCGGAATTCAATTTTCAATATCATATTTTAAAGGGTAAGGAGGGAAATCCAAATGCCGCAATATTTGCACAACTACGTCCACGACCAAAAAGCCTGGAAGAATATGTGAAATTTAAAGAAACCCAAGATTATCAAGTAAAATTTTTGCTTGGGAGAAAGCTCGCCGATAAGAATGTAGTTTCACAAGCGGAGATGGATACGTTATTGGATACTATAAAGGCGCTTCCCATTCATTGTGGGTTAACAGAGGAATATTCTGCATTTCTGAATCATTTCCGTAAAGAGACAGGAAAAAAATTAAATAAGAATGTTACCGTCCGGAAAAAGACTCCATTTATTTATCAGACTGAAATATCAGAAGATCTAAGGGCAAAGATTATTGCCTTAAATAAACTTGATTTTATGTTATATGAATCGGTAAAGGAAAATTTAGAAACTATTCGAAAGCATAAATTCTATTTCAAACAAAATGATGAGTTCATCGTATAATAAATTTTAGAAATGGGAATATTCAATTTATTTAGTAAAAAAACTCTTAAATCTATTCCATTGAATGACTTTGTATTTGATGGATCTAATGGTAAGGATTTTGTCAATAAATATATTTCCAAGAGGGTGCCGGTATTGATAAAGGGTGGCGCAAAGGATTGGGAATTAATAAAAAAATGGAATAAGGATTATATTTCAGAGCATATGGGGGGATATATTTGTAAAGTGATTAATGACTCAAGACCTGCCTATTCTAAAGAACAGACAACACTTAAAAATTATTTCGAAAAGTTTAAAGGCTATAGCACATTAACTTTGGATAAATTTGACAGCAAGAGACCTCCTTTATTTTTTAATGATGTTGAAATTCCAAATCCTTTTTTTAAAAAAAATGATATAGAGCGTTTTTTCTTTTATCATTCGGTAGAAAATGCGGGAACGCTACCTCATATTCACGGAGACGCCTTTAATGTTTTACAAAAAGGGGTAAAGCAATGGGTTTTTTATGATGCGAGTCCGTCATTAAATCCTTTAGGCTATAACTTGTTACAAGAGTCTAATAGAAAATATCCTGTTGGTACACACGCAAAGAATTGGTTTAAGAAAGCCTTGCCAGTTATAGGTAAATCTGGCGTGAAGGTCTATTCGTGCGTTCAGGAGGAGGGTGATATTGTGTATATTCCTAATGAATATTGTCATGCTGTTTTAAATAAATCGGAAGTAATGGGGATTGTATTCGAAACCTCTCGCAGGTAATTCTATGCATTCAAAACCATTTAAATTTCTTTTTTGGTTTTTTGATTTCTGAAGTATCCAAAATGAGTTTATTCCTGTAGGTCTTGACATCTTGACTTGTGTTCCGGATATTTCTATTTATTTTCTTTGCTATCTCAATCGTTGTCTGCAAAGGATCTTCTTTTATTTGAAGGTTTTTTAAATCTACCCCTAATTTTGAATTTGGAATGTTCTGTTCAATGCTTTTTAATAAGGCTTCATTCCATAAAGAGACATAATTCTGCCCATCTTTTATTTTGAGTTTTTTCTGAAGATGCAAATTTAGTTTTTCAAAGAAACCAGCATTTAATTTTATAAATGCTAAATCTTTAAGTTCAATTTCAAGTAGGTTAAATCGCTCAGTGAACTTTAGAATATAGTTGTACTTATTTCCAGTGAATTTTAATTTTTTGAAGGAGCTATTTTTCGTCACTTCATCAAATCTTTTATTACAAAAGTTGTATAGCTCTAGATCTAGCAAATTGTTTGATAGAATTAATTCTTCAATTTCTTTAGAAATCTCATCCAATTTTGGCCTATTCAGTGTAATGCGTTTAATATCAATGTTTTTTGGCCAGTTTAGGTCTGTATGATTACTAAAGTAGCTTAATGACTGAGAGTACTCTTCAAACAGACCAACCTTAATATTGAGGTTTTTTATGGAATTAATGACAAGGTCTAAATCATCTTTTGTTACTTTTTTAGTGTCATACATTCTATTTCCGATTAGGAAACCAAGCATATAATTCTGAGTCTGGCTGTTTTTGATATAGCTTTTAAAATCTTTAGGTTCGGGCTTCATTAGAGACATAAACTCTCGTCTCGATTTAATAAAAGAGTATTCAGAAATGATTCGGTCCACAGGATGTCGTACGAGCATAAAAATGTTGTAAGCTTCATATTCGTCATACTTTAAAGGGTTGAATATATCTGCCGAATTGGATCGCTTTGTCTGATAATCAATATGTCTATAATTGAAATCGGGTTGCGTTTGCCACTCAGAATTATTCATCGCACAATTAATAGTTGTACCCCCAGTTTTTGGAATATGAATGAAGATGTTCTTATTTTTTAGGTTCATAATAAAAAACTGTCGTTTTAGCGTTAATTGTTGATTTATACGCATTAATAAGTCACCTGTTTTAATGCCTAATGCGCTATAAATGCTGGTTTAAAATGGCATTTTAACGAACTTTAATTAGTTTAATCTTAAAAAATTGTCTTTAAACGAATAATTTTTTTTATAGGAAATTACCTTCAAATTTATTGTTAAATTGGAACTTGAAAGGTGAATTAAAACTTGACTTTTCCAATCTCAAATACTTATTAATTGAAATCAAAATTATGAAAAAATTATTACTAATCCTGTTATTCGTAGTAACGGCATTTACGGCAAAAGCCCAATGTAACTATACGTTGGAAATGACAGATGCGTGGGGGGACGGATGGGATAATGGAGCTGGAACTGGTGTTTCTACAAATTCTGTAGATATTTTAGTAAATGGTGTAATTGTACTAGACGATGTTTTTGAACTTGGTGGAGGCGGGGGTGGAACCCCTACAATAACAACTTTACCGTTCCTGGTCAATCCGGGTGATGATGTCACCGCGGTCTGGACAGGAGGAGGAATTAATGCGCCCAATTGGGAACAAGAATGTTCCTATAG
>JAHRWC010000230.1 GCA_019090365.1 Flavobacteriaceae bacterium | reverse complement strand
CTGATAAATTTAAAATTAAAAAGTGCTTCATTAATCTGAAGCACTTTTTTTATCCAATTATATCTTAATATTTAGGAAGGTTTTTTGTAATGCAATATATTTACTCAAAATATATTTTCTATTAATTGATGAGGTTTGTAAAAAAACATACAATTGCATTAACGAGTACACTTAAGGAACAATTATTAGTTTGGGCGCAACAATTTGATACAGTTTTATGGTTAGATTCTAATCACGACGTTGCAGATAATAAACAAAAAGAAAGTAGTTATAAGGCAATCTTTGCTGTTGATGCTTTAACTACAATAAAAACAGACTCTTTTAATGCCTTCGAGAAATTAGAAGAATACCAGCAAACTACAAAAGACTGGTTGTTTGGTTATCTTACCTATGACCTAAAAAATGATGTTGAGAATTTAAGTTCAACTAATTTTGATGGATTGCATTTTCCAGATTTACTATTTTTTCAGCCAAAGAAAATATTTTTATTTACTGAAGATGAAGTCGAAATTCAATATTTGAACTTTGTTTCAGACGAAATAGATGACGATTGGAATGATATAATATCTATGAATACAGATCATATTCATTCAGAAGAAAATTCTTCTATTAAAATTCATTTACGTACTTCAAAAGATTCTTACTTTAAAAAGTTAGACCAAATATTGCAACATATTCAAAGAGGCGATATTTATGAAGCCAATTTTTGTCAAGAATTTTATTCGGAAAATGTGCATATTGATACAATCAAAACCTATTTGCATCTCAATGAAATCTCTAAGCCACCTTTTGCAACTTATTTAAAATTTGATAATTTCTATGCAATGTCTGCCTCCCCGGAGCGATATATCAGTAAGTCGGGTTCTAAAGTCATTTCTCAACCTATAAAAGGAACTGCAAAAAGGGATATAAATCCTATTGAAGATGAATTGCTAAAAGAGAAATTGAAAAATGATCCAAAAGAGCGAAGTGAAAATATTATGATTACCGATTTGGTACGAAATGATTTGTCTCGTATTGCTGAAAAGGGTAGTGTGCAAGTTGACGAATTATGTAAAGTGTATAGTTTTAAACAAGTACATCAAATGATTTCTACGATTAGTTGTGAAGTTGCTACTGAAATTTCTCCAGTAAAAATTATTAAAGAAACATTCCCAATGGGAAGCATGACTGGAGCTCCAAAAATTTCGGCTATGAAAATAATTGAAGAACAGGAAGATGCTAAAAGAGGTTTGTACAGTGGAGCAATTGGCTATTTTACACCTGACGGAAACTTCGATTTTAATGTAATTATTAGATCGATTCTTTATAATGCAGAAAACAAGTATGTAAGTTATTCGGTGGGCGGTGCAATAACTGCGAAATCTATTCCTGAGAATGAATATGAAGAATGTTTGTTGAAAGCGAAAGCAATGCGTGAAGTTTTAGAACGATGAACTATAAAATTATAAGCACTTAATGTATATTTGGCTATGCTTCATGAATTCAATAAACATATCATAAAAGATTTTCCTTTTTTAGAAGAAAAAAGGCTGCTTATTGCATGTAGTGGAGGATTGGATAGTGTGGTGTTGTCTCGCCTTATGAAAGAATTGAATTATAATATTTCATTGGCACATTGTAATTTTTCTTTGCGGGGTTTAGAAAGTGATGAAGATGAAACCTTTGTTAAGCAATTTGCAGATAAATTATCTATACCAGTTTTTATTAAAAAATTTGAAACTAAAAAATATGCTGTTGAACATAAAGTTTCAACACAAGTATCTGCTAGAGAATTAAGATATCAGTGGTTTAACGGATTAAAGGAAGAAAATTCATTCGATTATATTTTAACAGGACATCATCTAGATGATGATTTAGAAACATTTTTCATTAATTTATCTAGAGGAACTGGCCTAAGAGGCTTAGATGGAATTCCGCCAATTATTAATGATATCGTTCGGCCTTTATTAAATTTTTCAAGAGAAGAAATACTTCAATACGCTGAAGAAAGAAAGCTGAAATGGAGGGAAGACAGTAGTAATGCTTCAAGAGATTATTTAAGAAATAAGCTTCGTTTGGATGTAATTCCAAATTATAAAGAAGTTGATTCTCGTGTTCTTAATAATTTTAAATCTACTCAAAAACACCTTAGAATGAGTCAGAATCTGATTGAAGATTATATGACTCTAATAAAAAATTTGGTGATAACTCAAGTGAATGATGAATTTCATTTCGATGTAAATCAGCTTAAAAGTTTACCAAATACAGAAGGTTTGTTGTATGAATTATTATACCCATTTGGATTTAATGCATGGAATGATATTTCAGAATTATTATCTGCTCAAACAGGGAAGCAAATTTTTTCAAAAACACATCGCTTAATAAAAAATCGAGAAGTTTTAATACTAGCTAAAATCAATTCAGATGAAATAAGCGAAGTATTTGTAAAAGAAGGAACTCAAGAGATTTATTTCCCATTGCATCTTGTTTTTAGTAAGGTAAATGAGTTAACAGATACCCATAAAAGCACCATTTATTTAGATAGAGATAAAGTGAGTTTTCCTTTAGAATTAAGACATTGGAAAGAGGGTGATGTTTTTTATCCCTTCGGAATGAAAGGAAAAAAGAAATTGAGTAAGTTTTTTAAAGATGAAAAGTTATCTTTGGTCGCAAAAGAAAAAATTTGGTTGTTATGTAGTGAAAATGAAATTGTTTGGGTTGTAGGAATGCGCCTAGATGATCGATTTAAAACGGATCTTAATACCAATGAAATATTAAAAATTGCTTTATTAGAAAATTAAACTATGAAAAAATTATTTCTACTAATTTGTTTGTTGGGAACTGTGTTCACTTCATCTGCACAAGGTTTGACCACGTTAAGTGAAGAAGAAAAAAATCAAATCAAAAACCCTGTTACTTGGGAAGGTGCAATTAAAAATTTAGAAGGTGACACTTATGAGTTATCACTTTCAGCTGAAATTGAAAAAGATTGGCACATTTATTCACAACATACTCCAAATGAAGATGGAATGGGACCTATTCCGTTTTACATTGAATTTAAAAAAGCAGGTGAAGAGTTTGCTTTAGAAGGTGTTTTAGAAGAAGGTGAAACACACCGTGAGTATAGTGAAACTTGGGGATTCGATGAATTATTTTTTAAAGATCATGGAAAAGTTTGGCAGATTATTAAGTTAAATAGCCCAGCCCCTAAAGTGATTAAAACCATATTGTATTATCAGGTTTGTAAGGAAGTTTGCTTAAATGAAGAATATTATGTTGTTTTCGATATCGCTAACAACTGTCTCTTATACACATCTGACGCTGCCGACGAACTCTAGGGTGT
>JAHRWC010000229.1 GCA_019090365.1 Flavobacteriaceae bacterium | reverse complement strand
GCTTTTGCAATCAATCAGGTGATTCATACCGATAGTTCAGGGATTACAGAGACCTATACAGGAACTCATGTGATACATGCCTCAGTAGAGGATGGATTAGGCGAATATGTATTCCAATTGGACGATGGTGCTTTTCAAGAGGGTGATGTATTTATTGATGTATTACCAGGATTGCATGTGGTAACGATCAAGGATATCAATGGTTGTGGAAGTGTAGAGATCGAACTAAGTGTGATTGATTTTCCACAATTTATTACTCCAAATCAGGATGGTTATCATGACACTTGGAACATCATTGGAATTGCAACGGGTGATCCTACGGCAAAGATTTATATATTCGATCGATTTGGTAAATTACTCAAACAAATCAGCCCTCTAGGAGAGGGATGGGATGGAAACTATAATGGGAACCCATTACCATCGAGTGATTACTGGTTCAAAGTGGAGTACACTGAGAATGATATACAAAAAGAATTTAAAGGACATTTTACCTTAAAACGATAAGGTGAAATAATCATAACCAAAAAAAGCCTCTTGAAAATATCAAGAGGCTTTTTGATTAATTGATAAAAGATAATTCTATTTTAAAAAATTTCAGCTTTATATTTTCATAAAATTTCCTTAAATTTCGCAGATTATTTATTCTTATGCTATGAAAAAATATTATCCTCTACCATTACTGGTTATTTTACTAGTGATGTTAATACCCCAAAATAATTTTGCCCAAGGCCCTGGAAGTTTGTTTGTTGATGCAGGTCCTGATGTTGTAATACCATGTGGTTCAGGTGGCTGTACAAATATAACTGCTGATTACCTAGAGATATTTGAAACAATAAGTACAAATTATACAATAGAGTCAATTCCATACAGTCCTGACGGAACAGGTAATCCACCATTTCCATTTAATGGTCTTGCGAATTCTGTAAATACAACTATTGATGATGCTTGGCATGATGTAGAAAGTTTACCTTTTGATTTTTGTTTTTTTGGAAATTTAGAAACACAATTTCAAGTTGGTTCTAATGGTGTTATTCGATTTGATGTTGATGCTGGAGATACTGGCGCTGGTTCAAATGCGTGGGGGTTTTCTGAAAATTTACCAAATAATTCTAATGATGCTTTAGGAGAAGCTAATATATTTACTCCTGTTCACGATATAGATCCTTCTGTAGGGTCTAGTAATGAAATTGCTTGGGAAATATTAGGTGCCTATCCTAATAGAGTATTAGTAGTGGCTTATTATGCTGTACCAATGTATGATTGTAATGATCTAAGAGCTACTCATATGGCAGTGTTGTATGAATTTTCTAATGTGATTGAAATTTATATGCTTGAAAAACCTGTTTGTGGATCATGGCAAGGTGGTGTTGCTGCTTTAGGGATTCAAAATAATGCAGGAAATTTAGCTTATGTACCGCCAGGAAGAAATACCTCAGATTCTCCATGGACAGCTTCAAATGAAGCATGGAGTTTTGCTCCAGATGGAGTTGAAACTTATGTATTTGAGTGGTTAGATTCTACAGGAACTGTTATTGGTACTTCAGATACAATTAATGTATGTCCTGCAGGTGGTTCAGAAATATTTACTGCTCGTGTAACGTATACAAATACATGTAATGGAGATATTGTGATATTAACAGATGATGTTTTAGTGACAGTAGATGCTCCATTCATAGTAGATTTAGGTCCAGATGTTACAGATTGTGATAGTGGAGCAGATGTGCTTTTAGATGCAGATCAAGGTGACCCAACTTTTACGTATCAATGGTTTTTAAATGCAGCACCAATTGCTGGAGCTACCAATACAACCTATTTAGTGACTTCACCAAATTCTGGTACGTATTCAGTAGAAGTAATAGATCCTTCAGATCCTTTATGTCCTGGAATTGATAGTGTAGATATTAACTATATTACTTCACCTGTAATTGCAAGCCCTCCTATTGATCTTTCAATTTGTGATGATGGAGCTACTCCAGGTATATTCGATTTAACAACTAACACTCCTATAGTATTAGGTGGTCAAAACCCAGCCGATTTTAATATATCGTATCATAATTCACAGGCCGATGCCAATACTAATACGGCTCCCATTGGAACGCCAGCAGCATATACGATTACAGGAACCAATGAAACTATTTATATTCGATTAGAAGATTTAACTGGTGCATGTTTTGTTACTGCTAACTTTGATATTATTTTTGAAGGAGCAATAGCAGGAGCAGTTTCTCCAAATCCATATTTTATTTGTGATCAAGATGCTACTGGAGATGAAGAAGTAGATCTTTCTGCTGAATTTGATGCACAAGTATTAAATGGACAAAATCCTGTATTATTTAACGTTACATATCATAGCTCTCAAGCAGATGCGGATACAGGAGCAGGACCATTAACATCTCCTTATGCAGTTACTGCACCTTCTGAAACGATTTATATTAGATTAGAAAGAGTTGATAATATTAATTGTTTTGATAGTTCACAGAATGTACTTATTGAAGTAGATTCTTTACCAATACCAAATAACCCATTACCTTTAATTGAATGTGATGATGACAATGATGGTTTTTATGTGTTTAATTTAACTGATGCAGACCTAGATATTACTGGAGGAGATCCAGACTTATCTGTAACTTATCACGATTCACAATTAAATGCAGAGAATGGAACTTTACCTTTAAGTAGTCCTCATGCTAATAATGTAGCTTTTAACGATGTGGT
>JAHRWC010000228.1 GCA_019090365.1 Flavobacteriaceae bacterium | reverse complement strand
TTGAGTTTGTCTGGATTGCAAATAGATTTACTTGATAACGCTAATAAATCAAAAGGCATATTTATACAACAAATAGGTAATTCTAACCATCTAAATGCCAATACCAAATCGATAAGTAGTTCTATTAATTTATTTCAATATGGGAATGATAATGAAATAAATTTAAACATAAATGCAGTTTCAATTAAAGAGACAGTTGTACAAAAAGGAAATGAACATATATTTTTTGATATTAGTTTAAAAAAGACATTATCTCATACAGCTAATGTGCTTCAAGTAGGAAAAAATCAAAGACTATATTGGCAAGGAGCTAATTCTCTTTCAGAAAAAATGTTCATTTCTATGAAAGGTAATAATCAAACTATACTCATTCGGAATATTAAATGACGTGTCATGCTACTTTATATAAATCGGAATATTGTTTTTACCCTTACTTTTTTAATTAGTACGACTTGTATATTCTCACAGAAATATAATACACAAGTTGAAGCTAAAATAGATTTAAAAAGTAATACCGAATTTATTGAGATTACTGGATCTGCATTTAATAACACCCAAATTAACCAAAGTCTTCGATACCAACTTTCAGTCTTTAAGAAAGGTCAAAAGAACACCAATATTTCTAATAACAAACAGGAAGGTAGAATTGTATTAGCGCCTGGACAAAAAAAGAATGTCTCTTCAACTACTATTAATGCTAATGATGAAGATAGAATCATAATTCTCTTATTACTGTATAATTTGGAAGATCAATTGCTCGGAAAAGACAGAATTGTAATAAATGGGAATGCTGAAGACAAGAACAATGAAATTGTTGCTAAAAAAAATGAATCTTCAAAAGTTGTTTTAAATGAAGAGAATGATGGAGTGTTTCTTAGAGGAATTGTAATTGAAGAAACTAAAACGAAACCAGGTAGAGATTTTTATAAAATGTTTTATTCATTGTATCTAGGGTATAATGTTAATGGGGAGAAAATTGTAATAGTAAAAGAAAAATTAGCGCTAGCAAATAACACTAAAATTGAAGTTTTTGTACACAATGATAAAGTTTTTGAATTCTTTCTAAGGCCTCAAAATGAATATTTAAAAATTAGGTCTGAAGAGGCTTTAAAAAAAGTATACCTACATCTTCAAAAATTAAAACAAAATAAAAATAGGGTTCAACATTATTAAAAAATGTATCATGAAAAATTTAATTTCAATTCTGTTTTTGATTGCAGCCTCCTATGGCTTTTCTCAACAATTAGTTTATACTCCTAAAAACCCAGCTTTTGGAGGAGATGCATTTAACTATACTTGGTTGTTGAATTCTGCAGATTCACAAAATTCATTTTCAGATACTTCTTTAGATGTATTAGGAGATTTTAACGCTTTTAATGAAAGCTTAAATCAACAATTCCTAAATACACAAAACGGTGAATTTTTACCAGAAGAAGGAACCTCAAGAAATGGAAACCTTGAGTACGAAGTCTATGAGTCTACAGAAGGACTTGTAATTAACATCCTAGATATAACCACAGGGGAACAATCTCAAATAATTATTCCAAACTAAAACGCCAGCTATGTTATATTTTATAAGATCAATATTGATACTATTTCTGATGTTTTCCTTTGGAAGTTGCAGTACTTATTATAATCAGCCTTTAGCGAAACAAGATGCAAGATTAAGTGAGTTAACTCCTCAAACAAACAAAATAAGAAATCTTCCTGAGCCAGAAACACCAATTGTAGTGGGTGTTTATAATTTTAAAGATCAAACTGGCCAATATAAAAGCATTGAAAATGGAACTACATTTAGTACTGCAGTTACTCAAGGAGCAACTACCATACTTATAAAAGCTTTAGAGGATTCAAAATGGTTTAGACCTATTGAGCGTGAAAATTTAGCGAATCTTTTAAACGAAAGGAATATTATTAGAACGACCAGAGATGAATACAAAAAATCTCCAAATGAATCTTCCAAGAAATTAAGCCCCTTGTTATTTGCAGGGATATTATTAGAAGGAGGAGTTATTTCATACGATTCTAATCTATTAACTGGAGGAGCTGGAGCTAGATATTTTGGAGTTGGCGGATCTACCCAATACCGTCAAGATAGAATTACAATTTATCTAAGAGCTGTGTCTACTTCAACGGGAGAGGTTCTAAAGACTGTAAATGTCTCCAAAACCATTCTGTCTCAGGCTGTCGATGTAGGTATATTTAGGTATGTAAACTTTAAAAGACTCTTAGAGGTTGAAACAGGTTTCACTAAAAATGAACCTACCCAATTAGCAGTCCAAGAAGCAATCGAAAAAGCAGTTGAATTGTTGATTATTGAAGGAATAAAGGATAAAATGTGGAAAACAAAACAAGGAGACGAAAAAGATCAAGAAGTAGTTGATGCTTATTTGCTTGAAAAAGAAGTAGAAGAATCTACTGGTCTATATGAAAGAATCTATCGTGAAAAAATCTATAAACATGTGTTAAATGCATCTTTAGGAGCAGCTTTAATTGATGGAGACTATAATAGCTCATTAATAGATTTTAAAGGGCAAATAGGGTATAAGTATAAAATAATTCCAGAATTGGCAGTAGGGGTTGATTTCCAAATATTCAGGCTTAATTCAACTAGTGATATTAATCATTGGTGGTTGAGTGAAAATTTAAACATTGAATATACTATGTTACCTCATGATAAATTATCCCCATTTATATATGCTGGACCTGGAATATTATTTTTTGCAGATGATTCTCCTGAAGGTTACTTAAATCGATGGAAAGGATTTTTTGAAATTCAAATTGGTGCAGGGTTAGAATATAATATTTCAGATCGATTTTCAATAGCACTTAATGGCGAATGGAATTCAGTTTTTTCAGATAAAATTGACAATGAAATAAGCGGAAGAAGAAATGATTTTTATTTCAATGTTGGTCTGGGTATTAATTATCATTTCGGAAAAAAGTAAACATTAATTCTAAATAAACAAACAATGAAAACATATAAAACATACTTAAAAATAATAGGAGTTCTCTTATTTGTTTTATTATCATGTAATGAAGATAGAATTGGTGAAAATGATTATGGGATAATTAGAGGAACTGTAGTAGTTTCCGGTAATAATGTGCCGCTCCCTAATGTGAGAATTTCGACACAACCTATATCAAGTATTGTATTTACTGATAGTGTAGGTAACTTTAAAATAGAATATGTTCCAGTTGGAGATTATTCAGTGGAAGCTAGAATTGATGATTATTTAGCAGATTTTGAACCTACAACTGTAGTTGCTAATGCGTCTGTTAATGTTGTTTTCGAATTAGAACTTTCAACTGCAAATAACAAACCTCCTGATGCTCCAGAATTGCAAGGACCAACTGAAAATGAAATACTAGAAAGCATCGAGGCTGTATTTATTTGGACTGCTACAGACCCTGATGAAGATCCATTAGTTTTTTCTTTAGAGCTAAGAAATGATCAAAATGATGAGGTGCAAACATTTGAAGATATTACAGATTTTTATTTTGCTTATTCGCCATTGATTTTAGGGGCAAAATATTTTTGGCAAGTCGCATCTGAAGACGGAATTAACGACCGTGTGTTAAGTAGGGTTGGAACTTTTGAGGTAATTAGTGCGCCGATCGATAATCGATTTTTATTTGTGCGAAATATTGAAGGAAACAATGTTATTTTTTCAGCAGATGAAGATGGAGATGAGTTTCAATTAACTTCTCAATACATTAATAGCTACAGACCAAGAAGGAATGTGGCGGCTAATAAAATAGCTTTCTTGCAATCTGATGGAGCAGAAGTAAATATATATACAATGAATAGAGATGGGACAGATAAAACAAAGGTGACCTCAAATATAAAACCTAATGGATTTAATTTAAATGAAATTAATATTTCATGGCCGCCTTCCAGTAATAAAATATACTTCCCGCAATTAGATAAATTATATCGTATTAATTTTAATGGTCAAGGGTTAGAAATGATTTACCAAACTAGTGACGGATCTTTAATTTCTGAAGTAGATGTTAGTGAATTTGAAAATATAATAGCATTAAAGACGAATAACCTAGATGGATATAATGTTTCAATTTTCACTATTGATTTTAATGGAAATATATTAGATGAAATTCTTTCTAATGTGCTAGGAGGAGCTTCAGGATTAAATCTTTCAGTAACAAATAATAAGGTGTTATATAGTTATGATGTATCTGGATTCGAAAATGTAAGTTATAGGAGGTTAGATTCTAGATTATTTATATATGACTATATAAGCGATACGACCATAGATGTTTCAGAAGAAAAACCAAATGGCACGAATGATTTAGAGCCTATCTTTTCTCCAAACGAAGCTTTTGTGATTTATACAAATACCTCAAATGATGGTGTATCACAAAAAGAGGTCTATCGTTTAGAAATTGAAGAACCTGAAACAAGAACATTACTATATGAAAATGCTTTTATGCCAGATTGGGAGTAAAGTTTCTTATTCATTTTTTTCAGAGAAAGCGATCCAATATTTTGGGTCGCTTTTTTGTTTTTGAAAGTTTGATACGGCTTTATTCTGTGTATATTTGCAAAATAATTTTCGATGATGAGCCAAGAAATTTCAAAACGATATGCCCAACGTGGTGTGTCAGCTTCAAAAGAGGATGTACATAACGCTATTAAAAATGTTGACAAGGGATTATTTCCTCAAGCTTTTTGTAAAATAGTACCCGATCATTTAACGGGAGATGATGATTATTGTTTAATCATGCATGCAGATGGAGCTGGTACAAAGTCATCACTTGCCTATATGTATTGGAAGGAAACTGGCGATCTTTCTGTTTGGAAAGGAATTGCTCAAGATGCACTTATCATGAATATTGATGATCTTTTATGTGTTGGAGCTGTAGATAATATTATGTTGTCTTCTACCATCGGAAGAAATAAGAATAACATTCCAGGAGAAGTAATTTCTGCAATCATTAATGGAACAGAAGAGCTTTTAAAAGACCTAAAAGGTTTTGGAGTTGAGATTCATTCAACAGGTGGTGAAACTGCAGATGTTGGAGATTTAGTGCGTACTATTATTGTTGATTCTACTGTGACAGCTAGAATGGAGCGTAGCAAAGTAATTGATAATGCTAATATAAAACCTGGGGATGTAATTGTTGGACTTTCTTCATTCGGACAAGCAAGTTATGAAACTGAATATAATGGTGGTATGGGAAGTAATGGCCTTACTTCTGCTCGACATGATGTATTTGGAAAAGAATTGGCTTCTAAATTTCCGGAAAGTTACGATCATGCAGTGCCAGACGAGTTAGTGTATTCTGGAACTAAAAAGTTAACCGATTCTGTTGAGAATAGTCCGATAGATGCTGGAAAACTAGTGTTATCTCCAACAAGGACATACGCACCAATAATCAAGAAAATTCTTTCTAAATATTCTAGTGATGACATTCATGGAATGGTTCATTGCAGTGGAGGTGCTCAAACAAAAATTCTTCATTTTGTAAAAGACCTACATATTATTAAAGACAATTTATTTGAAACGCCACCTTTGTTTAAATTAATTCAGGAGGAAAGCAAAACAGATTGGAAAGAAATGTATCAGGTGTTTAATATGGGGCACAGAATGGAAATATATGTATCTCCTGAAATTGCAAATGATATCATTGAAATTTCAAAATCTTTTAATGTTGACGCTCAAATTGTTGGAAAAGTTGAGGCTTCTAATGAGAAAAAACTTACTATAATTAGTGAGTACGGGGAATTTCTTTACGCGTAATATTTTTTCTGAACTAATTATTATTAATTATTTTATTTGTTAACTTTTTACTGTTGATAAATTGTTAAAATATTGATAATTAGATAATTAACACTTTTTTGTTGTAAACTTTTTTAAATTTGTTTTGATTTAAGTTGTACATTTGTTTATAGATTTATATCCCACAAAATTAAATTTATAACCTCATTAAATCAGATTTCAAAAATGAAAGTTGACGCCTTAACTCAATCTAGAAAAACATATACACAAGACGAAGTATTTCAAGCTGCTTTAGCGTATTTTAATAATGACGAACTCGCTGCTAGAGTATGGTTGAATAAATATGCTTTAAAAGATTCTGAAGGAAATATTTATGAGTTAACTCCCAACGATATGCATCGTAGATTGGCAAAAGAAATCGCCAGAATCGAACATCGTTATCCAAATCCATTAACTGAAGATGAAGTTTTTGATTTAATAAAAGGCTTTAAATATATTGTACCTCAAGGGAGTCCAATGTCGGGTATTGGAAATGATTTTCAAATTGTATCTCTTTCAAATTGTTTTGTGATTGGTAATGATGGAGCTTCCGATTCGTATGGAGGGATCATGAAAATTGATGAGGAACAAGTTCAACTTATGAAACGTAGAGGTGGAGTGGGTCATGATTTATCACATATTCGCCCTAAAGGTTCGCCTGTAAAGAATTCAGCATTAACTTCAACTGGAATTGTTCCTTTTATGGAACGTTATTCAAATTCTACTCGTGAGGTTGCTCAAGATGGAAGAAGAGGTGCTTTGATGCTTTCAGTTTCAATTAATCACCCAGATGCGGAAGAGTTTATTGATGCTAAATTAGAACAAGGAAAAGTGACAGGAGCTAACATTTCTGTGCGAATGGATGATGCTTTTATGAAAGCCGTTGAGGAAAATGATTCGTATACACAGAAGTATCCAATTTATAGTGAAAGCCCTAAATATTCTAAATCAATTAAGGCAACTAGTGTTTGGAATAAAATAGTGCATAATGCATGGAAATCGGCTGAACCAGGAATTTTGTTTTGGGATACTATAATTAATGAGTCAGTGCCAGATTGTTATGCTGATTTAGGTTTTAAAACGGTGTCAACAAATCCATGTGGTGAGATACCTTTATGTCCTTACGATTCTTGTAGATTATTGGCAATAAACTTATTTTCATATGTAGAAAATCCTTTCACAAAAGATGCTTCTTTTAACGCTGAATTGTTTAAAAAACATGTTGCCTATGCACAGCGAATGATGGATGATATCATTGATCTTGAACTTGAAAAGTTAGATGCTATTATTGAAAAGATTGATGCAGATCCTGAATTAAAAGAAATCAAACATACAGAAAGAACACTTTGGGTAAATATTAAAAAGAAAGCTGAAGAAGGAAGAAGAACAGGTATTGGGATCACTGCTGAAGGAGATATGTTGGCAGCTCTAGGAATTCAATACGGAAGCCCAGAAGGAAATGATTTTTCAGTAAAAGTTCATAAAATGATGGCTATTGAAGCCTATCGTGCTTCTGTACATACAGCAAAAGAACGTGGTGCTTTTCCAATTTTTGATTCAGAAAGAGAAAAAGATAATCCGTTTATAAATAGAATTAAAGAAGAAGATAGTCAGTTGTATTTTGAAATGTTAGAATATGGAAGGCGAAATATTGCGATGTTAACTATTGCTCCAACTGGAACCACAAGTTTAATGACGCAAACTTCTTCTGGAATTGAGCCTGTGTTTTTGCCTGTCTATAAAAGAAGAAGAAAGGTGAATCCTAATGATAAAAAAGTAAGGGTCGATTTTGTAGATGAAGTAGGAGATTCTTGGGAAGAATATGTTGTGTTTCATCATCGATTTAAACAATGGATGGAAGTAAATGGTATAGATACCGATAAAAACTATAACCAAAACGAATTGGACGAGTTAATTCGTCAATCACCATATTATAAAGCTACTTCCAACGATGTAGATTGGTTGAGCAAAGTTACTATGCAAGGTGCGGTTCAAAAATGGATTGATCATTCAATTAGTGTTACCATTAATTTACCTAATAATGTTTCTGAAGAATTAGTAGGAAAACTTTATTTAGAAGCTTGGAAAGCTGGTTGTAAAGGAGTGACAGTGTATCGTGATGGCTCAAGATCTGGGGTATTAATTTCAAATGAAGAAAAGAAAGAAGAGTCTCAAGAAAGCTTAACTGTTTTTCCTACAAAGCGCCCTTTAGTATTAGAGGCTGATGTTGTGAAATTTCAAAATAATAAAGAGAAATGGATTGCTTTTATTGGCTTAATTGAGGGGAAACCTTATGAAGTTTTCACTGGTTTAGCCGATGATGAAGATGGAATTTTAATTCCAAGATGGGTAAATGAAGGTTTAATAATTAAGAGCAGAAATGAAGACGGAACTTCACGTTACGATTTTCAATATAAAAACATAAGGGGTTACAAGACTACTATTGAAGGACTTTCACATAAGTTTAATCCAGAGTTCTGGAACTATGCAAAGTTAATTTCAAGTACGTTGCGTCATGGTATGCCTATAGAAAAAGCAGTAGATCTTATTAACAGTTTACAGCTTGACAATGAATCTATTAATACATGGAAAAATGGTGTAGCAAGAGCATTGAACCGCTATGTTGAGGATGGTACCGTTGCGAAAGGACAACACTGTACAAATTGTGATTCAAC
>JAHRWC010000227.1 GCA_019090365.1 Flavobacteriaceae bacterium | reverse complement strand
TTCCAAATGAAGTTCAACGTCGGAATTCCTTTTTCAATAATGTTTCCTAATTGCCCTGAACCGATCGCGTCAATTCGATCAGAAAAATATGCGAATACCATATTCATTGAAGGTTTGTAATTATTGAAAGTTGGACTATAAAAGAGATCTGCATTTAATAAGAGAGGAGAGGCACCTTGTAATTCTTCTTCTGAACGATTAAATGTTGTGGAGAATAATCCATTCGAACTTTTTAAATCTTGTTGGGTATGCATATAAGTTGCATTGAAACCGACCGAAAGTTTAGCTTCTTCCTCTTCATCTAAAAGAAGGTTTTTACGGACTTCAATTTCGCCTCCAAAAACTTCAGCTTTATCTCCAGTTCTAAAATAACGTTGCGTACCAGTTGCATCATTTGCAATTACTTTATTTATTGGGTCATTAATTTGCTTTGCAAAAGCTGTGATAGAAAAGAGTTCGTTTTTTCCGAAGAACCATTCATATTTAAGGTCAATATTATATACTTCAGAATAGGATGGGTTTTTAAGTAAATCTGGATTTCCACCAATTCGTTGTGTTACATCTTCATATACATAAGGAGCTACTTCTTTAAATTCAGGTAAGGATACAGTATTACTAAATGAAAAACGTAAGTTCTGATCATCCGATAATTTATACCTAACATTTAAACTTGGCAGAAAAAAATTCTCATATGAGTTTCTATATCCAGGATCCGTTGAAGTTAAGTTTATTACATTGTATTCAATGTTTTGTTTAAAAGTTTCAAATCTAATTCCAGGAACAAAAAGCCATTTATCATTTAAGTTTAATTCAGAATTAACATAGAGTGCATGAATGTCTAACTTTCCATGATAAGTGTTTTCATATAAGCCTGGAAAATTAGTGTTGTCTATTCCGCCATCAGGATCTATTGGTCTAAAAACTTCTGTGTTATATACAGTTCCTAAATTTTGAGCATTAAATATTGCATCTAAATTATGAACATCTAAAACAGGAGTATTAGGCTCAATAAAATCGTAACCGTATCGTATATTTTTAAAAGAACGTTCTTT
Source organism: Flavobacteriaceae bacterium (assembly GCA_019090365.1). GTDB lineage: Bacteria > Bacteroidota > Bacteroidia > Flavobacteriales > Flavobacteriaceae > Marifrigoribacter. The sequence continues at coordinate 4,683 of JAHRWC010000227.1, read as the reverse complement.
TGTTCTTCCATTATAACCAAAATTTAAACCTATTTTTTCAGAAGCAGAATACTTTATGTTGAAACGGCTATTAAGTTCTTTATCTTCAATATCTTGAAAATATCGTTGGTTATCGTAAGCGATATTATTAAAAAATGATGCAGTAGAAGTAGCATCATTATCTAATGCATAATCATAATTTTCTACACTTATTCTCTTTCTATCTGGTTGATGAGCAAAAACTTTATTGTAACCAATACCCCAATCTATTTTAAAACTATCATCGATTGAATGAGAACCCATTATCTGATTTACAAAAATTAGATCTTGCTCAAATTGTGCATTCATTTGATAAAATCCTTTGTCTGTATTTAAGATTGCATCACGATTAGATCCTTCACCATTTATTCCATAGTAACCAACTTCATCATTTGTACTATTAATGAATAATGAATTATAGCTTAGCTTATGGTTAGAATTTACTTTGTAAATTAAATTGGCCATTGCTGAAGTAGTAGTTGAATATTCGTATTCTTCAGCATTTGGAAACCTCTTTTTTTCAACGGTAGTAAAATCTACTGCTGTTCCTTTTCTGTATTCAAAATCATTATCGAATGAAGCCGTTAAAAAGAAACTTAATTTTGAATTGTTTTCGAATAAATGAGAAGCTCCACCTGAAAGTGTTCCAGAAATATTAATAGGATTTCCAGCATTTACAGGGTCAACGCCATGCGATAGAATTACAGCAAAAGGATCATTATTATAACGTTTGTAAAAACCAAAATATCCAGTTCCTTCATTTCTTACAAAATCTTTTCCTGAAGATCTTGTGTTCATTCCAGTTGAAATTGTAGTTTCAATAAACCCCTTGCCAGAATAGTCTTTAGAAAGAATGTTTACATTTCCAGCTGTAAAATCGCCGTAAAAATTTGAAGTATATGCCTTACTAATAGATACATTTTGAATAATATCTGAAGTAAATAAACTTAAATCGATATTCTTCTTTTCAATATCATTAGAAGGTAATGAAAGGCCATTATAAGTTGTGTTTAGATAACGATCACCCAAACCACGTACATACACATTATTACCACCTTCTTGTTTTGATACACCAGCAATTTTTGATACTGCAACAGCTGCATCACTAATTCCTTTTCTAGAAAGCTCTTCGCTACCGATACTTTCTTTTATAATAACAGCTTTTTTCTGTTCTAATAATAAAGCAACTTCGCTTTCTTTTTTTGTGGTAGTTTTAATAATTACTTGATCCAAAGAGGCAGCATTAGCACTAAGAGCAACATTAACTGTTGTAATTTTATTGGGTACAACATTTACTTCAGCAATTTCAATAGTATCATAACCAAGAAAACTAATAACTAAAGTATAAGAGCCAGGTTGAATATTATTTAAAGCATAAAGTCCATCAATATCAGATGTAGTTCCTGTGGCTGTTCCTTTAATAATAATATTTGCAAAAGCAAGTGGCTCATTATTATAATCTTTATCGGTTAATTGCCCTACAATCGAACTTGAGTTTTGACTAAAAGTTAATTGTACAAATCCTATTAGAAATAGGGTAAAAAGTTTTTTCATTATTTTATTATAATTTCTTGCGACAAAGAAACCTCCAACTTATTTCCATAGTGTTAACTAGAAATTATATGAATGTGAAAACAAGGTTATCTTAAGGTTAATGGGTAACAATTATTTTTTCATTGCTTAACATTCTGAAAATAGTATCTTGCAAATTAAATTGTATTACATATGATGAAATGGGAGCAACTACTGTCTTTGCGTAAGCAAGGTGACGTTAACAAAAGGTTACGTATTGAACAAGATGATACTCGCTTAGGATTTGAAGTTGATTACGATCGAATTATTTTTTCTTCTGCTTTTAGAAGTCTTCAAGATAAAACGCAAGTAATTCCTTTGTCAAAAACTTCATTTGTTCATACTCGATTAACCCATAGTTTGGAAGTTTCCGTTGTTGGACGATCTTTAGGTAGAATGGTAGGTAAAGCTATACTCGAAAAACATCCTCAATTGCATACGATTCATGGCTATCATTTAAACGATTTTGGGGCCATTGTGGCTGCTGCAGCTTTAGCACATGATATTGGGAATCCTCCTTTTGGTCATAGTGGAGAAAAAGCAATTGGTAGTTACTTTTCAAAAGGAAAAGGAAAACGATTTAAAAAAGCTTTAACTGAAAAAGAATATCAAGACCTTATAGATTTTGAAGGAAATGCCAATGGATTTAAAATATTAACTGAATCTAAAAATGGAGTAACTGGAGGTTTGCGTTTATCATATGCAACTTTAGGTGCCTTTATGAAATACCCTAAAGAATCTCTTCCTAAAAAGCCAACAAAACATATCGCAGATAAAAAGTTTGGAGTGTTTCAGTGTGATACTAAATTCTTTAATGAAGTTGCTGATGAATTAGGTCTTATAAAGCGAGGAGGTGCTACAGATTTAAGTTATTGCAGGCATCCATTAGCTTATTTAGTTGAAGCTGCAGATGATATTTGTTATACGATAATTGATTTTGAAGACGGTATTAATTTAGGTGTAATTGAAGAAGAATTTGCCTTAGAATATTTAATTAAATTAGTAAAAAACCGAATCAATTCAGAAAAATACGCAAGTCTATCTAAAGTTTCAGATCGTTTAGCTTATCTAAGGTCTCTAGCAATTAACACATTAATTACTGAAGCAGTTCAGATATTCATTGAAAATGAAGAAGAAATATTAAAAGGTAATTTTTCAGAAGCATTACTTGATAAAAGTAAGTTTAAAGCTCAAATCGATGATATTATTAAAATTAGTATTAATAATATTTATAAAAGTAAAGAAGTAGTGGATAAAGAAATTGCAGGGTATGCTATTTTAAAAACATTATTAGATGCAATAACCACTTCCTGTGAAAATTATTTTAACAATGAAATGCAACATTATGATCATTTAATATTAAGTAATATTAAAGATGATTTTTCAGAAGATGAAAATCTTTATTTTTTATTAATGGAAAGTTGCAATTATATTTCACGTCTAACCGATGGAAATGCCTTACAAGTATTTCAAAAAATTAAAGGAAATCTATAATAATTAAATTTACAGTTGTTAAAATCATAAATTTTTTAACATTATTTAATGATTTCCCTTATTTTTGAAAAATTTCACAAAAAAACTAAACAACTTAATTATTAATCAACCTAAAAAAACTATGAAAAAAATTATTTACTTATTAGCTTTTTTTACTATCAATTTTGCATTCGCGCAAGATTTTAGTCAGAATGTAAATAGCTATTTAAACAACAACCGAACACAATTAGGTCTTGAAGCTCAAGATGTAGAAGATTTTGATATTTCTTCTCAAAGTTTTTCAAAAAGCATGCAGTTACATAATGTATATGTAACACAACAGTATCAAGGAATTGATATTTTTAATACAACTTCAAGTTTTGCTATTAAAGATAATTCAGTAGTGAATGCAAATTTAAAGTTTGTACAAAATGTAACAGAGAAAGTAAATACTACAAACCCTGTTATTACTGCTGAGGTTGCAATCAATAGAGCTGCTACTTCATTAGGAATTCAAAATCCTTCAAACTTATCTTTATTAGAAACAAATTCTAATCATTCTTTTGTGTATTCTAATGGGTCAATTTCATTAGAAAACATTCCTGTTAAATTAGTATATCAGTTCGATCAAGAAAACTCGTTAAAATTAGCTTGGGAATTAAGCATCTATTTATTAGACGCTAGTCATTATTACAATGTGCGTATTGACGCTGTTACAGGTGTTTTATTAGATACAAATGACTGGGTAGTTAGCTGTAGTTTTGGTGAAGCAGGACACAGTAACTTAAGTCATAATGAAGTTAAGAAAAGTGTTTTGTTTTCTGAAGAAAACGAAGCAGCTATAAGTTTTGATGCTGCAGGAGGAACTCAATACAGAGTATTCCCAATGCCATTAGAAAGTCCAAATCATGGAATTGACGAATTAGTTGCTGATCCTGCAGATGTAAATGCTTCTCCTTTTGGATGGCATGATACTGACGGTGTAGCTGGAGCAGAATTTACTACAACAAGAGGTAATAATGTATTAGCTCAAGATGACATCAATGGAAATAATGGTTCTGGTTCAATGCCTGATGGTGGAGCTGGTTTAAATTTTGATTTCCCTTACGATTTCGATAATCCACCAGTACAAATGTTAGATGCTGCTACAGTAAATTTATTTTACTGGAATAATATCATGCACGATGTGTACTATCAATATGGATTTGATGAAGAAAGTGGAAACTTTCAGGAATTTAATTATAGTGGTAATGGAAATGGTAGTGATAGTGTAAATGCAGATGCACAAGATGGAGGCGGAACTAACAATGCAAATTTCGCTACTCCTCCAGATGGATCTAATCCTAGAATGCAAATGTTTTTATGGAACCCTCCAGCAGGAAACCTATTAACTGTAAATAATGGGCCTTTAGCAGGCGGATATTTAGGTGAAGAAGGAAATTTTGGGGAACCACTTACTACAACTCCATTAACTGAAGATATTGTAGTTGTTGAAGATGATAATTCTGGAGCTTCAACTGATCCTTATGATGCTTGTGATCCAATAACAAATGGAGCAGCAATAAATGGTAAAATCGCAATCATAAGAAGAGGTGAATGTGAGTTTGGCTTTAAAGCTTT
>JAHRWC010000226.1 GCA_019090365.1 Flavobacteriaceae bacterium | reverse complement strand
TAAGAGACAGAGTTAAGACAGTTATATAATTAGAGGGGGCTCCTATTTTAAGTGCCCCATCACAAATTGAACTTACTCTAATTTCATAATTGGTATTTGGTAATAAGCTTTCTATTAAATAAGGTTTTTCATAAACAGTATAATCAAAATAAATTTCAGATTCCTCAATGGTGTCTAAATTAAATACTTCAACTAACCATGCATTATTATTATAGCCTTCCCAATCTAACAATATTGTTTTGTTGGTTTTTTCTATTTCAATTAATGAATCTGGTTTACTGCATCCTTCACCTAAAGCCAATGTAGTAAAAACAATAGGTTCTGAATACACACTATAATTATCTAAAGAGCATTCAAGTTTTATATAAGCTTCATAAGTGGTGTTTGGTTCAAAATTTCTTAATATATAAAAATTTGTTCCGTCCATACTTCCATAAAAAGGATCTGCATAATTTCTATAAACCCCAATAGGATTTACTCCTAACTCAAAACCTGGTAATCCATATTCAATAATTGAAAAATCCAAATTTGATCCTCTAGTATGATAAAAAAACCCAACGTTTTCATCAATATATGCAAGATTAAAATCAGTTATAGGAGCGCAATCTTCATCATCACTTGAAGAACAAGAAATAACAAAAGTAAATGCTATTAAAACAAGAAATAACTTTTTCATAGTTTTAAAAAATTATTCTGCTGTAGCCTTCCCTTTAGCCTTCGCCTCTTCGTTACGTTCAATGGTATGTTCAGGGCGTGTCCAACGTGGTTTTTCACCTAAATCCTTGTATTGCGAATCTTCCGCTTCTACCGTTTCAGGTTTTTTCATGATATTGATAAATGGTTTCGAAGGAACTAAACCTAGTGTTTCGAACATTTTCATATCCTCATCAACATCTGGATTTGGGGTAGTCAATAACTTATTTCCTGCAAAAATAGAATTCGCACCAGCAAAGAAACACATTGCTTGTCCTTCTTGAGACATTTCAGTTCTACCCGCACTTAAACGCACTTGAGTTTCTGGCATTACAATTCTTGCTGTAGCTACCATACGAATCATTTCCCAGATTTCAACCACTTGTTGTTCCTCCATTGGAGTACCTTCTACAGGAACTAAAGCGTTAATTGGCACTGATTCTGGATGTGGATTAAATGTTGATAATGAAACCAACATTCCAGCTCTGTCTTCAACAGCTTCTCCCATTCCTATAATTCCTCCAGAACAAACCGTAATATTTGTTTTACGAACGTTTTCAATCGTTTGAATTCTATCTTCATAACCTCTAGTAGAAATTACTTCTTTATAATATTCTTCTGAAGTATCTAAGTTATGATTGTAAGCATATAATCCAGCTTCTGCTAAACGTTTTGCTTGATTTTCAGTAATCATTCCTAGCGTACAACAAACTTCCATGTCAAGTTTATTAATGGTACGAACCATTTCTAATACCTGATCAAAATCTTCACCATCTTTTACGTTTCTCCAAGAAGCACCCATACAAACTCTTGAGCATCCTCCTGATTTTGCTTGCAAAGCTTGTGCTTTGACTTGTTGAACACTCATTAAATCATTTCCTTCAATATCGGTATGGTAACGTGCAGCTTGTGGACAATAACCACAATCTTCTGGACAACCTCCTGTTTTTATAGAAAGTAATGTTGAAACCTGCACTAAATTAGGGTCATGGTTTTCTCTATGTACTGTAGCAGCTTCATATAACAATTCCATTAGTGGCTTGTTATAAATTGCTAAAATCTCTTCTCTTGTCCAGTTGTGTTTTATTGTGCTCATATGCTTTAAAATATAAAGACCTGCATATGATAATACACAGGTCTTTTTTCATATTATCTGAAGGCAAATTTACTACTCTTCTTCTGAAATATCTTCAGTATTTTGAATATCTTTTCCTTTTAAATATTCAGGTAATTGCATTCCTGCCATGTTAAACATTTCCTGTAATGGTGGAACTGAATTATACATTCCTGAAATGAAATTTGAAGTCGCAGTTTTACCATCTTTCGAAGATCCATTTTCCCAAACAGTAATCTTATCAATCTTAATGTTTTTAATAGCTTCCGACTGAAGTTTTACTAATTCTGGTAATTTATCAGCAACTAATAACAACACAGCATCTTTAGGATTATCTCCGGCTGCTTTAACAATTTTATCTAATCCTTCTGCTTGTTTTGTCAATACTTCAAACAATCCTTGCGCTTCTGCTTGTGCTTTAAATAAGATTGCATCTGCTTCACCTTTTGCTTTTCTTCTAATTCTTTCAGCTTCTGCTTCAGCGTCAATTTCAACTTTCTTTTTATCAATTTCAGCAGGAACAATAATATCTGCCATTTGAGAACTTCTTTCTCTATCTGCTCTCGTGATTTCCGCTTCTTTTTCAGCTACATAAGACTCCTCTAATGCTTTTGCATTCTGAACTTTTTCTGAAGCAACAGCGATACGTTCTGCTTCCGCTTCTCTTTGACGACGTAATGAATCTGAATTAGCTACTGCGATTTTAGCAACATTCTCACCTTCCACTGCTTTTGCATTTGCTGCCGAAACTTGAGTACGCTCATCTTGTACCGCATTAGCTTCACCAATAGAACCATCTCTATTTTTTTCAGCTACAGATTTACGAGCAGCATTAATTGCATGTGCAGCTGCTTCTTTACCTAAAGC
>JAHRWC010000225.1 GCA_019090365.1 Flavobacteriaceae bacterium | reverse complement strand
ATTATCATTAATTTGTTGCAGATTTGATATTATTAATCAATCTATTTATAATATGAAACAAAATTTACTTTCAAAAAAAATCTTGTTGTTATTGCTGTTTTTCCCTCTTGTTATTTTTGCACAAGAGTCGATAACTGGTACTATAACTGAAGCAAGTTCAGGTGCGCCATTGCCTGGAGCAAATGTGGTCGTTAAAGGAACGAACAATGGAACAACTTCCGATTTCGACGGAAATTTTAAGTTAGACGTTCCAAGTCTTCCAGTAACTTTAGTTGTTTCTTCTGTTGGCTCAAGTAATCAAGAAGTAGAAGTAGCATCTAATAATGCAGGGACAATTTCATTAAATGATGGAGTGTCTTTGGATGAAGTTGTTATTGTTGGTAACCGTGCAAAGCCAAGAACAGTTTTGACATCACTAGTTCCAGTTGATAATATTTCAGTACAAGAATTAGCAAATACTGGACAACCAACAGTAGATAAGATGCTAGCATATAGAGTGCCGTCTTATAATTCAACAAACCAGACTATTTCTGATGCGACAGCACATTTTGATCCAGCAGATTTAAGAGGATTAGGACCAAGTAGAACATTGGTTTTAGTAAATGGAAAACGTAAAAACCAAAGTGCTTTAGTATATATTAATGATACTCCTGGTAAGGGGGAAGTTGGTGTAGACATGAAAAGTATTCCAGCTGCTGCTTTAAAAAGAGTAGAAGTGTTACGTGATGGAGCATCGGCTCAATATGGTTCTGATGCGATTGCAGGTGTTGTAAACATGGTATTAAGAGAAGATGTTGGAACAACAACAGTAAATGTTTCTTCTGGAGTAACTTCTGAAGGAGATGGTTTTAATATTGGTGCAGATGTAAATACAGGATTAAGAGTAGGTGATAATGGAGGTTTTATTAATATGACTTTTGCATATTACCAACAAGAAGAAACCAATAGAGCTGGAACTCCTGGTGATGATGTGCTTTTTGGAGTAGCTGCAGATGACCCAGATTGGTCTGAGTGGTTAAGTGAAAATCCAGATTTAGGTATGACAATTGGTCAACCAGAACTTTATAAAGGAGATTTATTCTACAATCTAGGACTACCTTTTAAAAATGGGAAAGGAAAATTGTATTCATTTGGAGGTGTAACTTATAGAGAAGGAAAGAGTTTTGCTTTATACAGAGCACCTTATTGGGTTCAAGATCCATTTAATTTATTACACGAAGCTGGTACAGAATATCAAGGTTTCCAGCCTACATTCGAAACAAAAATTACAGATAACAACAATGTTATTGGAGTTGAGTTTGAGATGTTAGGATTTGATGTAGATTTAAGTGGTACTTATGGTAGAAATGCCGTGAGTTATGAAGTTAATAACAGTATTAATCCTGCATTAGGCGCTACTAGTCCAACATCATTTAATGTTGGTGCTTATACATTTAGTAATGCAATAGCTAATTTAGATTTCTCAAGAAGTTTTGGTATTGTTAGTTTAGCCTTTGGAGGTGAATTTAAAGATGAAAGATTTAATTCTTTTGCAGGTGAACCAGAATCTTATTATGCAGATGGAGCACAATCATTTCCAGGATTACAACCAGCAAATGCAGTTAGAGCAGATAGAAACAATTATGGTGTTTATGTTGATCTAGAGGTAGAAGCTACTGATAAATTATTATTAGGAGGAGCTGTTCGTTATGAGGATTTTAGTGATTTTGGAGATAATACTTCATGGAAAGTGAATGGACGTTATATTTTAGGAGATAATCAAGGTGCAATACGTGCTTCTTACAGTACAGGATTTAGAGCGCCTTCATTACATCAAATTTATTTAAGTAATATTCAAACTTTAGTTTCTGGAGGTACAATTTCAAACCAAGGAACATTTAATAATGTTGATCCAGTAATTAGAGACGGATTAGGAGTTCCTCAGTTAACAGCCGAAGAATCAACTAATATTTCAGCAGGAATTACTTATAAAGTAACTTCAAACTTGTCATTATCTGCAGATTTCTACAATGTAGAAGTAGAAAATCGTGTATTATTTACAGGTGAAATAGGTTATAAAGATGGATCAGTTGGAGATCCACAGAATCCTGTTGAAGATATATTAGAAGCAAACTCAATCACTAGTTTAAAGTTTTTTGTAAATGCTGTTGATACAAAAACAACAGGAGTCGATATTGTTGCTAGTTTAGATAATATTTCATTAGGTTCAGGAACTTTTGGCGCTACACTAGCAGCTAATTATAATGAAACTGAAATCACTAACGACGATAGTGATCCAAATACTGATGGACTTCAGTTAGAAGCTCCAGGTATTTTAGGTGAAAATGGATACGATATATTCAATAGAAAAGAACAATCTAGAATTGTATCTTCAAGACCACAAACGAAAGTTTTATTAGGACTTGACTATGAAATAGGGAAATTTAATTTTACATTAAATAACACTTATTTTGGAGAAGTAACTTGGATGCATTCTAACAATGGACTTAATGGTGCTCCATTAGGACCAAATGGTTCAAACCTTCCAGTTGATGATGCTGATTATGATCAAACATTTGCAGGTAAAATAATTACAGACTTAATAGTAAGATTTAATGTTTGTGATAGTTTCTCTTTATTTGCTTCAGCTAATAATTTATTAGATGTTTATCCAGATGAAATCGAAACACAAGGAGATTTTGTTACTGACTTAGGTGGTCGTTTTAAATATCCATGGGAAGTAAATCAATTTGGATTTAATGGTATGATAATAAATGGAGGATTAACTTATAAATTTTAAGTAAAGTCTTTTATCTAAATAAAAAACCCTCAACAATGTTGAGGGTTTTTTTATTTCAATTCGCAGCATTATACTGCAACAGTTTTTGAAGAAGTTTTACTTCGTAACCACATTTTAAATTTTGTTATTAAATAGAATAAAATAGGTACGATTATTAAAGTTAAGAAAGTAGCTATAAATAATCCATAGATTACAGACCAAGCTAAAGGACCCCAAAACACTACATTGTCACCTCCCATATATATATTAGGATCAATATCACTCATTAATGTAAAGAAGTTAATGTTGAATCCAATTGCCAATGGAATTAATCCCAAAATTGTTGTAATTGCTGTCAATAAAACGGGTCTTAGACGTGCTTTACCTCCAGTAACTATAGATTCATATAATCCTTTGCTATCAATAAAATCATCGTCAGAAATATTGTTTTCAATCTTCTTTCTGTCAATTAACAATTGGGTATAATCTAATAGTACTACTCCGTTATTTACTACAATTCCTGCGAGCGAAATAATTCCCATCATTGTCATCATAATTACGAATGAAGCTCCTGTAATAACTAATCCACCAAATACTCCAATAAAACTTAAGAATATTGCAAGCATAATTATACCTGGTTTTGAAACAGAATTAAATTGGAATATAAGAATAAAGAATATTAATCCTAAGCCTGTAAAAAAGGCACCCATTAAAAAGGTCATTTGTTTATTTTGCTCTTCAATTTGTCCTGTATAATCAATCTTAATATCACTAGACAATTCTTTAAACGATTGCATTTTATTCTGAATTTGATTCACAATAGCACCTGCATCAGTAAAACCTGGAGCTAAGGCAGAATATAATGTTACCACTCGTTTTGTGTCTTTATGTTTAATTGAACTAAAACCAGAATTATTTGACGGACTTGCAATAGCTGAAACAGGAATTGATTTAGTCTTACCTGAATTTTGATCTTTAAATGTAATTGTCTGATTAAAAAGAGCACTTCGGTTATATCTATTCTCTTTATTGAATCTTACATAAATATCATAATCTTCTCCATCCTCTTTATAAACACCAGCTTTTGTTCCGTAGATAGAATTACGCAATTGTAGCCCAACTTGTGAAGAATTAACCCCTAATTCACCAGCTTTCTTTCGATCAACAATAACCTGCATTGATGGTTTGTCTTTATTAACATCAATTTTAAGTTCATCAATTCCACTTATGTTTTTTGAATTAATGAAATTTCGCATTTCTTCAGCTGTTGCTATAAGTTCATTATAGTCGTTTCCTTCAATTTCAATATTAATAGGATGACCTATAGGAGGACCATTAGCATCTTTTTCAACTGAAATTAAAACTCCAGGAAAAATTCCAACAAGTGCTTCTTGTACTTTCTGTCGCATTAACTCACTGTCTTCACCTTGCCTATATTTATATTCACGCATAGAAGCTGTGATTTTACCTTTATGAGGCATTTCAGCAGCAGAGCCACCATCTGTTTGTGGGTTTCCAGCACCTTCACCAACTTGTGAGACAGAACTTTCTACCATATAGTTATAATCACCAACAGTATACTCATCACCATTTAAAACCGTAAATACTTTCTTTTCTATTTCAGAAGTAATTGTATTTGTTTCTTCAATATCAGTTCCTTCAGGATATTCTATATAGACAATAATCTGATTTGGCTTATTGTCTGGAAAGAATTCAACTTTAGTTCTACCTGCACCTAACGACGCGCCAAATGCCATAAATGAAATTACTAACAAAACGAATGTACCAACTACTAATGTGTAGGGACGCCATCCTTTTAAAGAAGCTCTCAGTAATTTTTCATAGAAATTCTCTAATCGAACCAATGCATTCTTTTGAAATGAATTTGCCCACTTTCTTAGAAATAAACGATATATCCATAACATGATACTCGTGAAAATCATTAAAGTTCCTAGGCCTTTATATTCACCTCCTGTAATAAATACTAATATTCCAATGATTGCCATTAAGGATGTTACCCATATGATTTGCTTTAAAGGCATATCATTATCTTCAGTTTTCATGAACTTAGAAACTAATACTGAATTAAAGAAAATAGCAACAAATAAGGAAGATCCTAAAACAGTAGAAAGTGTTATAGGTAATAATATCATAAATTCACCCATCATTCCTGGCCATAAACCTAATGGAATAAATGCGGCTACAGTAGTTGCAGTTGAAATAATAATAGGAAAAGCAATTTCACCAATCCCTTTTTTAGCTGCTTCTCTTCGGCTCATTCCTTCTTCATCCATTAAACGATACACGTTTTCAACAACTACAATACCATTATCTACCAGCATTCCTAGTCCCATTACTAATCCGAAAAGGATCATAACGTTTAATGTATATCCAAATAAGTTTAATATCATTAAGGACATAAACATAGACATTGGTATTGCAAACCCAACAAAAATTGCGTTTTTAAACCCTAAAAAGAACATTAATACAGTTACAACTAATATAATTCCGAAAATAATGTTGTTTACTAAATCATCTACCTGACTTATTGTTTTTGGAGATTGATCGTTAGAAACTTCTACTTTTAGGTTATTTGGAAAAACGTTTAGTTTTGCGTTTTTTACAATTTCATGTACTTGTTCGGCTGCTTCAACCATGTTTTTACCAGCACGTTTTTTAACATCAATCATAACGACAGGCATTCCATCTTGACGTGCATAAGTTGTTTTGTCTTTTTCTTTAAAGCTTACTTCTGCAATATCTTTTAAGTAAACAGACTCTCCATTTTCAGATTTAACAACAAAACTTTCAAGATCATTAGGAGAATTAATTTCTCCAAGTATTCTTATTGTTCGACGTTGACCACTCGTAATTAAATTACCAGCAGACATAGTAACATTACCGCCATTGATTGCATTCGTAATATCTTGAAAACTCACCTTGGCTGCCATCATTTTGTAAATGTCTACGGCAACTTCTACTTCCTTTTCTTGGGCACCACGAATATCTGCTTGTTTAATTTCAGGTAGATCCTCTATCTCATCTTCTAAATATTCGGCATATTCTTTTAATTTTTGAATGGTATAATCTCCAGAAATATTAATATTTAAGATGGGCATTTCTTCAGACATGCTCAATTCAAAAACATTGGGTTGAACTTTTGCTCCATTTGAAGTTGGCCAATCTTCATTTGCGGTTTCAGTATCTATTTCATCCTTTACTTTTTGTTTTGCCTGATCAACCGAAATGTTTTCATCGAACTCAACAATCACCATCGAATAATCTTCTTGTGAAGTAGAAGTAATTTCTACAACATTACTTACCGACTTTAATTTGTCCTCAAGTGGATCAGTTATAAGTTTTTCAACATCTTCAGCTGTGTTTCCTGGGTATACTGAACTAATGTAAATTTTAGTTTCATTTACTTCAGGGAAATTTTCTCTTGGCATATTATAAAATGCCTTAATTCCAAGAAATAATATAACTGCAATTAATACGTAAATTGTTGTAGAGTTATTAATTGCCCAGGTTGAAAGCGGAAACTCTTTGTGAATCTTTTTTTGATTTTTATCCATCTTCAAATTATTTCTTCGTTATAATTTCAACTGTTTGCCCTTCTTTTACACTTCTAGCACCTTTTTCAATAATGTCCATTCCTGTTTCAATTCCACTAAGAACTTCAATTAAATCATCTTGTGTTTTTCCTGTTTCGATGATTATTCTTTGGGAAATACCAATGTTTTTTGAATCAATATCATTTACAACATAGATATATTGCTGTCCTTTGGCATTTTCAGAAATAACACTTTGAGGAATTAATATCGCTTCTTCATTGGTGTAATCGTTAATCTTTAGCTTAGCTGTAAGATTAGGTTTTATGTTTTTTTCTTTATTTGGAACAGCGATTTCAACTTTGTATGTTCTGTTAGCAGGATTAATAAAATTACCAGCTTGTCTCACTTTTGTATCAACTGTTTTTCCAAGTATTGGGAAATCAACTATCACTTTTTTGTCTTTTGTAACACTCGTTATATAACTTTCAGGAACATCAGTTTCAATAAACATATCGTTTAGATTTACGATACGTATAATTTGAGATTGTCCTGGAGATACAACAGTTCCTTGGTCTGTAATTACATCATCTATCACTCCAGAAAATGGAGCTCTTACGCCAGTTTTAGCTAACTGACTTTGAAGTTGGTTCACCACTTTTTGTTGCCCTTCATAATTAGATTTTGCTTGTAAGTACTCTATTTCACTTCCTATTTTCTGGTTCCAAAGACGTTCTTGACGTTCAAATGTAGTTTTAGCAAGTTCAGCTTGAATCTGCATTTGCGCTACTTGTTGTCCAAGACCTCCATCATCAATTCTAGCTAATAATTGTCCTTTAGAAACTGCTTGACCTTCTTTAACAAAAACTCTTGTAAGAATTCCTGCCATTTCTGGATATACAATCACATTCTGTTTTGTCTTAACATTACCTTGAAGCTCTAAAAAGTGAATAAACTTTTCTTTTTTAGCTTTAAAAACTGTGATTAACGGACTCTTTTTAATTGTATCTAATTTTGAAATAGCTACATCTAATTGTTTCATTTGTTCAATTAAAACAAGTTGATCGGCATTGATTTCATCTTTTTTAGTTCTTAGCTCTTCCAAAGTTCCTTTTTCAATAACCTTATCTAAAGATTTTTGATCACCACCACACGATGTTAGGATAATAGCGGAAAATAAAATGATATATAAATTTTTCATTTATTGGGTATTTTTTTGATTAGTTTGTCTGTATTGTTGGGCTATTTAAAATAGTCTCTAGGTTTGCTTTTGAAGTAATGACTTCTAACATAGATTGAAAATATTGCTGTTGAGCAATATATAATTGTGTTTGTGCTTGGCGTAAATCAAAACTAGTTGAAAGGCCCTCTTTAAATTTAACTTGATTCTTACTTTCAATGCGTTCAGAAAGCGTTAAATATTTTTTTGCATTTTCATATTTTTCAATTGCAAATTGATAATTGCTTTTAGCAGAATTTAATTCTAATAAAATATTTTGCTGCGTATAATTAAAATCAGTTTCAGCCTTTTTTAAAGCGATTCTAGCTTGTTGAGTTCTTGCACCCCTCATACCACTACTAAATATTGGAATGTTCATTTTTAACCCTAGTATTGAAGATTGATACCATATTTGTTGAGAGTCAAAGAATGAAAAGCTATCACTATTGGCACTTGTTCCATAATTTACAAATGCAGACAAAGAAGGAAGTGCTTTACTTTTTTCTAATTTAAGTTCTAGACTTCTTTGTTGCGTTAAATTAGAAGCAATTTTGTAGTCAATATTATTTTCTAAATTTAAAGAAGAATCTAAAAAACTAAGGCTTGTATTTCTAACCGTTAATGATGCTAAATCATCTTTTAAAACAACATTTTCTGAAACATCAATCCCTAAGGCTAAATTGAACATTTGATTAGCAATTGATTCACTACGTATTGCATTACTAAGTTGAGTGTCAATATTAAGTAAGGTGATTTCTAATTGTTCAACGCTTTCCTCTTCAGTGAAACCATTTTCATAAATCTTTTGAGTTTCATATAGGTTTTTTTCTAATGTAATCTTGTCTTTTTCAAAAATAGAAACCAATT
>JAHRWC010000224.1 GCA_019090365.1 Flavobacteriaceae bacterium | reverse complement strand
TTATAAAAGGAACGAGAATTGGCGCCCAAACAGATTTTGATGGTAATTATTCAATACAGACTAAAAACAATCAAACTTTAGTATTTAGCTATGTTGGTTTTAACACTGAAGAAATAATAGTTTCCAATATCGACAACCAGCTGGATTTAAAAATGCAAATGACGGAAGAGTTAATGGGTGAAATAATTATGGTTGGAGGATATAGTCTTAATGATAATTCTAAATCTTTGATGGGTTATAAAGAAACAAATTATGATCCAGAACCAGCACCTTGGAAACAAAAATTTGCAAAAGCATTTGAAAATCAAAAGAGGTTTCAACAATTAAAAAAAGAAAGAAAAAAAGCTGCAAAATTATTAAAAAGAAAGAAACGTAAGTATTAGTTTGGAGGTTGGCCCTAATAATATATTAGGGCTTTTTTATGCTTCTTTCTTCTGAAATAAAGAAAGTAAGATATATAATAATATTACTACTGGAATTGCTATAAACTTTAAAAATACTATTGCAATTACTGAAAGCAATAAAAAGAAATATCTAATCTTATTAGATGCAAAATCCCACGTTTTAAATTTTAAAGCAAATAAGGGCAATTCAGCATTTAATAAAATACTACACAATACTGTTAGCCCAATTAAAAACCATTGATTTAAAAATATACTAGTAATAAGCTCAGAATTTTGAAATGCTAATATTAAAGGTAAACTTAAAATAAGCAAAGTATTGGCAGGTGTTGGTAACCCTATAAAACTATTGGTTTGTCTTGTATCTACATTAAATTTAGCCAATCGAAACCCAGAAGCCAAAGCAATTAATAAACCAATAAATGGAATATAATTAACAAAAGTTGTATTCCAATCTGAAGTTGAGCTTAAACTTTCAACTTGTAATGTTTCACCAGTAATAGATTGACTTATTAACTGTACCATTACTATACTAGGTACTAATCCACTTGTAATCATATCGGCTAATGAATCGAATTGCAAACCAATTTCACTATGCGCATTTAGCAATCGAGCTGCTAGTCCATCAAAAAAATCGAAAAAAATACCAAGGAAAGCAAAAATGGATGCGGTGACCAAATCTCCTGAAACGGCAAAAAATACAGCTACACAACCACAAAGCAGATTCATGGAAGTAATTATATTAGGTATTTGTTTTATCATAATTTGTGACAATAAAGTGTAAAAATATAAAAGTATTTACGTCTATTACTAAGATAATGCAATATGTATTAAATTTTATAGTTTTATTATCTGTAAAATAGTGAGATATTTGCTTAAAATTAATAGCTTGAAGAAGATTTTATTTATTGTAATAGCGTTTTGTACTTTTAGTTCACAAGGTCAAACCGTACGAAAATATTCAAATGAATTTATGAATATTGGTGTTGATGCAGCAGCTTTTGGTATGGCCAATGCAGTTGTAGCTTCGTCTAACGACGTAAACTCTGGTTATTGGAATCCTGCTGGACTTGTTGGTTTAGAAGACAAACAAATATCATTAATGCATTCCTCCTACTTTGCAAATATTGCCACATATGACTATGCAGGTTTTGCAATGCCTTTAGATAATAGAAGTGCAATGGCATTTTCTATAATTCGTTTTGGAGTAGATGACATTTTAAATACCACACAATTAATTGATGATCAAGGTAATATTGATTATAACCGTATTAGTTTATTTTCAACTGCTGATTACGGATTAACATTTTCATATGCACGCGAACTACCTTTAGATGGTTTCAATATTGGTGCAAATGCCAAAGTGATTCGTCGTATTATTGGTGATTTTGCTTCTTCTTGGGGATTTGGTATTGACGTTGGAATACAATTCAAGAAAAACGATTGGAATATTGGATTGATGGCTCGTGATATAACAACGACATTTAATTCATGGGCAATTGATGAAGATAAATTTGCTGAAATATCTGGAGCTATTGAAGGTCAAAACCAAGAATTACCAGAAACCACTGAAATTACATTACCTAAATTACAGTTAGGAATTGCTAGAAAATTTGTATTCCATTATGATTATGTTCTTTTAGCTGAAGTTGATTTCAACTTTCGTTTTGCTGAAACTAATGATATTATTTCTAATTCATTTGCAAGTATGACACCTTCAGCAGGACTGGAGTTTGGTTATATCGATCTTGTTTTTGTAAGAGCTGGAGTTGGAAACTTTCAAAATGTTACCCAATTAGATGGTAGTGAATCTCTTGGATTTCAACCAAATATTGGTGTAGGGTTTAAATACAAAGGAATTCAAGTAGATTACGCACTAACAGACATTGGCGATCAAAGTGCTGCCTTATATTCAAATGTGTTTTCTGTTAAAATTGATTGGGGAATTTTTAGATAAAACCAGTGAATAAAAACTACATTCTATTTTTACTTTTACTTTCATTCTTATTTTCAAATAAAATAAGCGCTCAAGAAATTTCTCTTTCTGAAAATACAGAAGTTAGTATTTTAACTATTGGTCCAGGAAAACAATTATATGATTCGTTTGGGCATAGTGCATTCAGAATAAAGGATTCAGAAAAAAGATTAGATCTTATTTATAATTTTGGAGTGTATGACTTTAACACGCCGAATTTTTACACAAAATTTGCTCAAGGAAAATTACTTTATAAATTAGATACCGGCAATTTTGGACCATTTTTCGATTATTATAAAAGACAAAACAGATTTGTTAAAGAACAACAATTAGCTATTACAAATGAAGAGAAACAAGCTCTATTTGAGTTTCTTCAGAACAATGCTAAACCCGAAAACAGAGATTATTTATATGATTTCTTTTATGATAATTGTGCCACAAAAATTAGAGATGTTTTAACTGAAGTGATTGGAGAAAACCTTGTCTACGATGACTCTTACATTACTGAAGATTATTCGTACCGAGAATTAATTCAGAAAAATGTTCACTCAAATACTTGGGGAAGTTTTGGAATGGACGTTGCAATTGGAGCGGTTGTAGATAAAAAAGCACCTCCATTAGATTATCAATTTTTACCAGAATACATATACAAAGGAGCTGAAAATGCTTCGATAAATAGAAATGGTACTTCTGAAGATTTAGTAAAAAAAACAATTGTATTATTTCAGAATAAAGAAACGAAGTCAAAAATTAATTTTTTCACCTCTCCTCTATTTCTTTTTGGTTTAATCAGCTTGCTAATTCTTTTTATAACTTTTAAGGATTATAAAAAAAATACACGTAGTAGGTATTTAGATGCTTCTATATTTTTTATAACTGGATTAATCGGGTTGTTTATATTTTTGTTATGGCTTGCGACTGATCATTCATCCACAGCAAATAATTACAACTTGCTATGGGCGTTTCCATTTAATATCCTTTTATGTTTTGCAATTGCTAAAAAGAATCCAAAGCCTTGGATAAGAAAATACCTCATCTTTTTAGTATTGATGATTTTCTTAATATGTTTACATTGGATGACAGGAGTACAAGGATTTGCTATCGCTCTTATACCATTGTTTATTGCGCTAGGAATTAGATATATCTACATCATATCTACACTCAAAAAATAGACTTATTTTTTATTGCCCTCTGAAGAAAATGATCGTACTCAGTGTTTTAAATACAATATTGATATCGAGAAAAAAGCTTCTGTGTTTTATATAATATAAATCGTATTGTAGCTTTTCTAAAGAATCATCTTGAGACTCTCCATACTTTGCATTAACCTGCGCCCAACCAGTTACTCCAGGTTTAACAATATGCCTAATTTCATAAAAAGGAATTTGAACAGAAAGTTGCTCAACAAAAACAGGACGTTCAGGTCGAGGACCAATCACACTCATTTCACCTTTAATTACATTTATAAATTGTGGAATTTCATCGAATCTAGATTTACGTAAAAATCGACCAAACTTTGTTACTCGACTATCTCCTTTTGAAGCAAATTTTGCACCATCCTTTTCGGCATTTACAACCATACTTCGTAGTTTATAAATTTTAAAAGGCTTTCCATTTCTTCCTACGCGTTCTTGAAAATAAAACAATGGTCCCTTATTTGCAAAAAGGTTTCCTATTAGCAAAATAGGTAAAATAATCAATCCAAATATTAATCCTAATACTGAAAAGACCAAATCTAAAACTCTATGAAAAAAGAGATATAGTTTATTCTGATTACTTCTACTAAATGGAAAATACCTATAAAAATCTTTATCCACATGCTGTACAGGCACACGATGTGTTATTTCTTCATACACCTGTGTATATTCTCTAATAGCTACTCCATTTTCAAGTAAGTTTATTAGTTGATTATACAACATCACTGAAATCCCTTCAGCTTGGGGGCTTGCGACAACGATTTCAGAAATCGTATGTTCTATCACAATATCTGAAATATCTCTTTTCCCAAATTTTAATACTTCACTTGAAAACTCACCCTTATAAGTTTGATTACTTGTATTTATAAACCCAATTACTTTATAGTTAGGATCTGATTTTTGTAAAGAAGCAATTATAGAATTTAAATCCTTTTCATTACACAAAAGCAATACTCTTTTAAAAAACCTTGGTGCAGAAATTAATACGATGTAAGCATATCGCCAAATGAACAAAGAAAGGTTTACTGAAATATAGAAATATATGATTTGCAAACGATTTTCAGGAAGCTCTGGAGTAAAAAATGGTGTTAATAAATAGAATAAAACAGTTACAGAAGAGGTCAATATTATATTTTGAATTACTACTTCAAATTTGCTTGCTTTTTGAAGGTTATAAAGCTCAAAAATAGTTGCAAAAATAGTTAGATAAACACCTAACACAATTGACCACACCCAGTGCTGTGAGTTTATTTTGAAGTAATCGAAATCAAAAACCAATCCTACTAAATACAGTAGAAATAAAACACTTACTACATCAAAAAAACGTAATAGCACTTTCCTCTCAGAAATATCAAAATGTATATTTGACTTTTGAGTCATTGGTTAGATTTAGTTGGTTAAAAATAAGGATTATTCACTTAAAACAGTATCCCATTTCGTTTTTACTTTTTCCCAATCAAAAGTTTCAACTGTTTTTCTTGCGTTAACTGAAAGGTTTTCAGTTGCAAAAGGGTTATCAAGAAGGTATCTTATTTTCTCTACAAATTGGTTTTCATCATTTGGATGTACTAATAGACCAGTTTCATTATTATCTATTAAAAAAGGAATCCCTCCAACATTAGTCGATACAACTGGTAAACCGAGAGCCATCGCTTCAATAACACTTACAGGAGTGTTGTCAAAATTTGTAGTATTGATAAAAATACTATAGTTTTTAGAAAGCTCAACCCATTCTTCTTTACTCAATTTACCTGTGAAAGTTATAGGTAAATTCTTCTCTTCAGCTTTTCTTTTACATACTTCTAATAATCCTCCAGTATCTGGACCTACCATACACAAACTTACATTCACACTTTGTTTGATAAGTGATTCAACAATCTTTATTGCCAAAAGAGGGTTGTAAATTTCAGAAAAAGAACGAACCCAAAGAAGATTGGCTTTTATTTCTTTCCGAAGTAAAAAATTATATTTTTCAATAGCTATAGTATTCGGAATATATTTCAAATTTGAGTATCCTTCTCTTGAAAAAGCTTCATACAAATACATTGAAGGTGCTATATTATATTTAGCTCCATTAAATAGGTTTTTACAAAGTTCAGGGCTCATTTTAAGCCGATTTGGAAGCATTCCTCCTCTTAATATAGGAATATAAGGTAAACGTAATATTCTACAAAACTTAGCTACTAAAACTGCATAGTAAAAATTTTGTGTACTATAAGTATCTATAAGAACATTTGAGACTTTATTTGAATACTTATAGGTAGAATAAAGCATATCAATCATTCTCAATAATTTATTCTTTTTAGAAGAGGATGTAACAACAAGATATTCTTCATTTTTCAAAAAAGTACCTAAGGTCTCAATGGAGGTAACATTACTTCCAGAATTTGAAAGCTTATTCCCTATGTATAAAATGTGTTTCACTAAAATCACTGAATTTTATATAAATGTTGGTTTCCAATTTTATGAACCAATAAATTAGAATTAAAACTATTGTTTGACGATAAAATATAATTTACTCCCTTACTTTTTAAGAATTCTATCTTTTTAGCTTCTTTTAATTGTTTTATAATTTTCATATCAAGATACCAATTTATTAAAGCTTTTGGATTTCCCTCAATTAATATGGAAGCTCCTTTTCTATCATATACTACAGATCTTTTTGATGCTGAACGGATCATATAAGAACCATAAAAAACAGCATCTTTTTGAGTATTATCATCAATATACAAAGCCATTTTATCGAAATCGTTTAGTTTTTCATTGCTTGGTTTAAAAACTTCTGAAATACTTGGGTAAATATTACGCGTAATATCATCTAAAACAAATGGAATATTATTAAACATTTTTTGATTTGAAAAAATTACGATAATAATATAAGATATTGTAATCCATGGCAAAACTTTATTTGCTTTTGGATAAGAATTTAATACACTAAGTGATAAAAACCCTAATGCAAAAAAACCAGGGACAATTGCCAATTTTTGGACTCTAATTATTTGAAATGCCATTCTAATATTTGTAGAAAACAGATCATTAATACTATTCTCTACATACACACTTATGGAAGGGATAATGATTAATGAAATGGTTAACAGCAAAAGAATACTCGCCTTTTTCCTTTCTTCTTTTCTCCAAAAAAACGCATAACAGATATAACTTATTAAAGGAATTATAAAAAACAAGCTTTTAAAAGAAACCCATTTTTTTATAAATACAATAGGATCACTGAAATATTGAGGAATTCTCGAATTAAAAGCTTTCTGAAATAAAGCAAGATCATATTGTACTAATGAGTCTGTTTTACCAAAATAAGTAATAACGAAAGGTAAAGCTCCTAAAATCATCAACACCAAAGCAAAAATAATCTCTTTGAGTGTATATTTTTTTATCGAAAAGGGGTTACTAGGAATAACCCCGATTTTTCATATACCCCAAACCCAATTATTTTTTACGTAAAAAAATAGGTT
>JAHRWC010000223.1 GCA_019090365.1 Flavobacteriaceae bacterium | reverse complement strand
ATGAGTAATCTTGATTTCTTTGATGTAGAAAACAATACCTCTTCTTTTAATTCATCTTTATCTGATTTATTTATATATAAAGAATCTATTTATGCGGGTTATCTTAATTTTTCAAGGAAATGGAATAAGTGGAGTTTAAATGCAGGGACACGATTTGAATACACAGATATTGATGGTGATTCTCAATCTTTAGGAATTGTAAATACACAAGAGTATTTTGAACCTTTTCCAACATTTTCATTGCTTCATACAATTAATAACAACAACTCTATTGAATTTGCCTATGCTAGAAGGTTAGAAAGACCGAGATATCAAAGTTTAAATCCGTTTAAGTATTTTATCAACGAGAATAATTATAATGGAGGAAATCCAAACCTTGTTCCTGCAATTGATAATAAATATAGTATAAGCTATTCTTATAAAAACAAATTGGTGTTTGAAGCTTATTATATAGATCGAAAAAATAAACTGAGTATTTTAACTTTTCAGGATAACATAAACAGCACATTACGAAATGTAGATGTAAATTTAATTAGTGATATTAATTATAGTTTCGATGTTACTTATAATACATCTATAAAAGATTGGTGGTATTTTTGGGCTTATACTTCTTTCTATTATAATGAAAATAAATTCTATGCATTAGAGAGTATTCAAGAAACCTATTCAAACGATACTTTTGCAACCTATGTTCAATTATACAACGGGTTTACTCTTTCAAAAGATAAAACGTTTACAAGTGATGTAACTTTTATGTATATATCAAATACCATTGAAGGATCGTATGATTATGAAAATCAATATAATTTATCGATTTCTTTAAGAAAATCATTTTGGGATAAACGAGCTAGTGTTTCAGTAGGTGTAGATGATGTTTTTAATTCATTTTATGTGCCTATTAGTTCGAGGTATTACAATCAAGATAATTCATATTTTCCACATATTGAATCAAGGTTATTTAAATTAAATTTTAAATATAACTTCGGAAATGCACGCCTAAGAGATAATAACCGATCTTCAAGAATTGATGAATCAGATCGTTTAGATTAATCTCAATTGCAAATCAGATATAATTTATAAATCTTTTAATATTCTTTACTTTTGCAAAGTATATGGCAAAAATAGGAAACATAGATGTGGGTGAATTCCCTTTACTTTTAGCTCCAATGGAAGACGTGAGTGATCCGCCTTTTCGTGCGCTTTGTAAAGAGAATGGAGCAGATGTGGTCTACACGGAATTTATTTCTTCTGAAGGGCTTATTCGTGATGCTGCTAAAAGTGTTATGAAGCTTGATATATATGAAAAAGAACGTCCTGTTGGAATTCAAATATTTGGAGCAAATTTAGAATCAATGCTAAAAAGTGTTGAAATTGTAGAAGCTTCAAATCCAGATATTATAGATATCAATTTTGGATGCCCTGTTAAAAAGGTAGTGAGTAAAGGAGCAGGAGCCGGAATTTTAAAAGACATTGATCTTATGGTAAGTTTAACTGAAGCCATGGTTAAACACACAAAACTGCCTATTACTGTTAAAACCAGATTGGGCTGGGATGATGATTCTATAAAAATAGTTGAGGTCGCAGAACGTTTACAAGATGTTGGTTGTCAAGCAATTGCTATACATGGGCGTACACGAGCTCAAATGTATAAAGGTGAAGCGAATTGGAAACCTATTGCTGAAGTAAAAAATAATCAAAGAATGCACATTCCAGTGTTTGGAAATGGTGATGTAAATACACCTGAAAAAGCTTTGGAAATGCGCGATGTTTATGGCTTAGATGGCGCAATGATTGGTAGAGCTAGCATAGGAAACCCTTGGTTTTTTAATCAAATAAAGCATTTTTTTAAAACAGGAACTCATAGCAAGCCACCAACTATGACTGAACGTGTTGAAGCAGCTAGAAGGCATTTAGAAATGTCGCTTGCATGGAAAGGTGATGTTTTAGGAGTTTTAGAAACCCGTAGACATTATACAAATTACTTTAAAGGAATACCAGACTTTAAACCTTACCGAATTAAAATGGTGACTAGCGATGATGCAAAAGATGTTTTTGCAGCCTTAGATGAAGTATTAGATGTCTTTGGAGATTATCAATTTTCTCGCCTTTAAGCAAGTAGTTTTTCTCGAACTCTGCTCGATGCAATTTTAGATGCAATTATTCCTAAAACAGTAATAGTAATAAAAACAACTATAATATTTATTACACTTAATTTTACAGGATAGGGTAAGGAGCTTGTGATTTTAATGAAACTAAACTTTAATTGAAGAAACACAGCAATCACACCTAGTAAAATCCCTATGAAGCCACCTATGGTTGTCATTAACACTCCTTGAAGGAAAAATATTCTGCGAATTTCACTAATTTTTGAACCTAAATCGAATAAGGTTTTTATGTTTTTTCTTTTATCGAGAATCATCATAATAATTGACCCAATTACGTTAAATAAAGCTATGATTAGTACTAATGTAAAAATGAGGTACACCGCAAGGTTTTCAGTATTCAACATTTTAAATAAAGCATCATTTTGTTGAATTCTATTTTTAATTATAATGTCTTCTGAAAAGATACTCGATATTTGATTGCGTATAGATTCTTCTGAAACAAGTGGATCTAGTTTAAATTCGATTGAAGAAATTTTATCCTCTTCTAATTTCAGAAGGGAACGTGCAAAATTAATATCAGAGAATATATATTTACTATCCAATTCTTCATTTACTTGGTAAATACCTGAAACCACCGCATTTTGTTTTGTAAATGCTTTTGAAGGATCGGTAATCTGACCCACGCCAGGTTTTGGAACATAAATTTCTAATGCATTTGAATAATCATAAGTTCCTATAGAAAGTTTTGAAACAGTGCCAAATCCAATTACAACTTCCCTTTTATTAGGAGTAAACCAATTGTCGAAATATAGAATACTATCAATTGAGTTTACTTTTGGATAATTAGCATCAACTCCTTTAATATATGCGATGTGATTTTTTCCTCTGTAATGAAGAAAAATACGTTCTTCAATAATTTTCGAATAACTTATAATTCCTTCTACAGCGTTAATTTTTTCATCTAAATTATCTTGAAAAGAAATTGTTTTCCCATTGGCAGGATACACTTTTAAATCGGCATCAAATACATTGGTAAACTGAAGGCTAAAATCTTTTAGTCCAGAGAATCCAGATAGAACAATAAACAATGACATGGCTCCTAAAATAACGCCAATAGCAGCTATTCCAGTAATAATATTAATTGCATTATTACTGCTTTTTGAGAATAGATACCGCTTAGCGATATAAAGAGGAAAATTCACTTATATCTTTTTTCTTTTCTGAAGTAAATCGGTGTCTTTAATAGGGTTTTCTTCACCTTTAATGGCTTCACCAATACTATTGATGTAATCTAATGAATCATCGTTGTAAAAAACTAAATCTGGCATTTTTCTAAGCTGATGCTTCGTTTTTTGAGCAACTTCGTTTTTGATTCTAGGTTTGTTTTCATTTAATTCGGTTACAATTAATGAAGCATTATCAGAAGGAAAAACACTTACAAATACTTTTGAAAGCGATAAATCTGTAGTTACTGTTACTTTTGTCACTGAAATAATAACTCCTTTTTGACCAGTTTCAAGGAGCATTTTTTGTAATACAATAGCTAGGTCATTTTGTAAAACTCCTGCTATCTTTTTTTGTCTGTTTGTTTCTTCCATGGCACAAAAGTACCACATTTCAGTAATTGTATTTTTTTATTGACTAAAGTTTTTGCATAAAGGCGTAAATTTGCAGTATAAAAAGCATTTCTAGGAATAATAATTTCTTCAAAAATTAATACATGGAAAAGATAGAACATTTAGGCATTGCAGTTAAAGATTTAAAGGCAGCTAATAAAGTGTATGAAAGTTTATTTGGGTATACTCATTATAAAACTGAAACAGTAGAAAGTGAAGGGGTAAGTACTTCTTTTTTTAAATGCGGAGATAATAAGATTGAATTATTAGAAGCAACTAGGGAAGACAGTCCAATTGCTAAGTTTATTGAAAAGAAGGGTGAAGGAATACATCATGTAGCATTCGCTGTAAATGATATATATGCAGAAATAAAAAGATTAAAAAATGAAGGCTTTAGAATTTTAAATGAAGAGCCTAAAAAGGGAGCAGATAATAAATTAGTGGCTTTTATACACCCTAAATCTACGAATGGAGTGCTAATAGAACTTTGTCAAGAAATAAATAATGAGAAATAGTTTGTGAGGAATATAAAGTATTATAAATTTGCAAACTGAATGTCGGTCCCATAGCTCAGCTGGTTAGAGCACCTGACTCATAATCAGGGGGTCCATGGTTCGAGCCCATGTGGGACCACTTTTAATAAAAGCCTTTCAGAAACGAAAGGCTTTTTTATTAAAATAACTGAAAAATTAATTTCTATAGAAAGATATTATTTATTTTAAAAAAATAAGACAACTCATGTATTCTTATTTCGACTTATAATAAAATGATGTCCAGCTATTTAAATTTATTTAGAATAAAGAAAAAGAATTTGAAGAATTCAAATTGAAAAGAAAATTTAGTAAGAATTAGCTTGTAATCACTCTAAATTCTTACATAATATTTTGTTGTTTAAAAAAAAGTATTACTTTAGTCGACTATTATGCGACCCCAAATCCATAAAATATTAACCTTGGTACTCTTCCTTGTAACTAGTACCACTATGCTTGCTCAGCGCTCTACAGCTGACTCAGGCCCACCATCGCCTACTTCACAAAGAGGTCCAGAATTACCATTAGACGAGAGTATTTTTGTATTATTATGCGCAGGATTAATCCTTGGTTGCTATGTTACTTATAAAAATATGAAGGCTAAACGTAAGCTTGACTAAGTTTTTGTAAGTATTTACCTACAACATCAAATTCTAAATTAATCATAGTGCCAACTTTAAAATGTTTAAAGTTTGTATTTTCATAGGTATATGGAATAATAGCGACACTGAATTCATTATCTTTTGAATTTACCACTGTTAAACTAACACCATTTACTGTAATAGATCCTTTTTCAATAGTGATGTTTTTAAAATCATCTTCATATTTAAATGTGTAATAATAGCTTCCATCAGCTTCTTTTACATCTGTACAGATACCTGTTTGATCTACATGTCCCTGGACTAAATGGCCATCTAATCGATCTCCTAAGACCATAGCGCGTTCCAAATTAATAATATCTCCTATTGAAATATGTTTCAAATTAGATTTATCAAGTGTTTCTTTAATGGCAGTTACTACATAACTTTCAGAAGTAAGTTTTACGACAGTTAAGCAAACCCCATTGTGTGAAATACTTTGATCTACCTTTAGTTCAGAAACGATATTACTTTTAATCTCGATATG
The DNA here is from genome assembly GCA_019090365.1 of Flavobacteriaceae bacterium. Taxonomy (GTDB): domain Bacteria; phylum Bacteroidota; class Bacteroidia; order Flavobacteriales; family Flavobacteriaceae; genus Marifrigoribacter. Next base: position 7,851 of record JAHRWC010000223.1, on the reverse strand, counting down.
TAAATTACCAGCTTCTTGAGTTAAATTGATAATTTCTCCTATTGTTTCAATTATTCCTGTAAACATGTTTTCAATTAATTACATTTGTACTACAAAAATACGAATATTAAGAGTTACGATTAGCATGAACAAGCAAAGAAAAATAGTTGTTGGAATATCAATAGGAGATCTAAATGGTATAGGTAGTGAAGTTATTTTAAAAACGTTTGAGGACCCAAGAATGTTAGATTTTTGTACTCCAGTAATCTTCGCTTCAGGTAAATTAGTTTCAACTTATAAGAAGCTTTATAGCATAAATTGTAATTTCAACGGGATAGATTCTTTAAAGTCTATTGTACATCAAAAAATAAACGTTTTTAATGTTTGGAAAGAAAATGTTAAAGTCGATTTAGGTGAAGAAGACCCTATAATGGGAGAATATGCTATTAAATCTTTAAAGGCTGCTGTAAATGCCTTAAAAAAGGATGAAATAGACGTTTTAGTAACAGCCCCAATTAATAAGTCGAATGTACAATCTGATACTTTTAATTTTCCAGGGCATACTAATTTTCTAGCGCAAGAACTAGAAGGGGATAGCCTAATGTTAATGGTGTCAAATAGTTTAAGAGTTGGATTATTAACTGATCATGTTGCTGTAAAAGATATCGCTTCACATATTACACCCGAACTTATTGAAAGTAAAATACAAACCATTCATGATTCTTTAATTAAAGATTTTGGGGTTGTTAAGCCTAAAATTGCTATGCTAGGTATTAATCCTCATAATGGAGACAATGGAGTGATTGGTGATGAAGACGATACAATAATGTTCCCTACGATAGAGAAAATTCAAAAAACAGGAAAACTAGTGTATGGCCCTTATGCTGCAGATAGCTTTTTTGGTTCAAAAAATTACAAGCAATTTGATGCAGTAATTGCTTCATATCATGATCAAGGATTAATTCCGTTTAAAACGCTTTCTTTTGGAAATGGAGTGAATTATACAGCTGGTTTAAATAAAGTTAGAACTTCGCCAGATCATGGTACTGCTTATGATAGAGCTGGAAAAAATGTTGCAAATCATGAGTCTTTTAGAGAAGCTGTTTATAAAGCAATTGAAATTTTTAAGAAGAGAATAGAATACAATGAGATTTCTAAAAATCCATTAAAGATTACAAAACCAAATCCAAATTCAAAAAGAAGCTGGCAAAACTAAATTGATGAATTTATATCATAACGCATCATGATTACCTTTCATTTAATAGCAGGAATTGTTGCCTCTTCGATACACGTGTTTTCTGGCCCAGACCATTTAGCGGCAGTTACTCCAATTGTTATTGAAACTGAAAAAAAAGCATGGAAAATAGGCTTGTCTTGGGGTTTTGGACATATTTCAGGAATGTTATTGATAGGTATTTTATTCTTATTTTTTAATGACTTAATTCCTATAGATGCGATTTCTTCTTATAGTGAACAATTTGTTGGAATTGTTTTAATTTTTATTGGATTATGGTCCTTTTATTTAATTAGAAAAGATAATAGAAAACATGTACATATTCATTCCGAAGAACAGCCATATGTTCATTCGCATAAAGTAGATAAAGCTAAGAATCATTCACATTCTAAAACTATAAATCAGAATATTTTTTCTTCCTTCGGAATTGGAATCATTCATGGATTAGCAGGAGTTGCACATTTTGTGTTGTTACTTCCCATCATGAGTTTTGAAACTTTAGATGGAATTAATTATGTGATAGGATTTGCAATTGGAACCTTACTTGCAATGACTTTATACACCCTTATCCTCGGTAGTATAACTGCTTATACGAAACAAAAAAATAAGCCTCAACTATATAAGGGTATCCGAATATGTAGTGGGATTCTAGCTATTCTTGTAGGAATCTATTGGCTGTTTTTTAACTAAAAAACAAGCCCAATAAATTATTGGGCTTGCAGGCTAGAAATATGTAATTGATTCTTTTCAAAAAAAGAAACTGCATTTTTTAAATTCTGTTGTGCGAATTCAGTTAATCCAATATTAAGATTAAAACTTTCTCCAGAAATACCAATGATTAATGATTCAGGTTTTTTATCATAGATGCTTTCTGCTAAAAAAAGAATTGTTTCTGGCGGTAATTCATGCGAACTAAAATGGTGGGTTTTAACAGGAATACATTTTTCACAATTAAAACCATTCTCTAAAGTGTCTTTATGAGCATCAATAAAATATACAGCGTCATAATGACTAATCAATTCAGCATCTTCAATTTGAAGCTGATATCGATATTCAACATCAAAATGGGAAGGCAGTTTTGATTTAATTTCATCCAAAAATGCCCACCCTAAACCATCGTCTTCACGACCACAATTTCCTATTCCAATAAGGATTGTTTTATTATCGCAATTTTTCATCTACAATGTTTCCGTATTGATCATAAATCACTAATTCTAATGGCATCTGTCCTAAAGCATGAGTTGCACAACTCAAACAAGGATCATAAGCTCTAATAACCACCTCTATTTGATTCATCATACCTTCAGTAATCTTAGGTTGACCACTTAAAACATTGTTTGCAACCCATCGAACAGCTTGGTTCATTGGTTCGTTATTATGCGTTGTTGAAACGATTAAATTACAACGTGTAATTCGATCTTTATCATCTACTTCATAATGATGAATTAAAGTTCCACGAGGTGCTTCAATAATCCCAACACCTTCTTTTCTTCTTTTGCCTTTTCTAACAAGATCATTGCTTAAAATATCATCGTCTTCTAAAATGGTTTTCATCATTTCAGCACAATATAATATTTCAATTAAACGAGCCCAATGCGTATGCATGGTACTATTGTTTGTTTTTCCGTTTGTTTCAGCTTTAAATGCTAACCATTCTTTTTCAGCTAGAGGAGTTTCAATTCCTTCACAAACATTTAAACGTGCTAATGGTCCAACACGATTCCATCCTTTTTCTCTTCCTAAGTGTTTTAAATAAGGAAATTTTAAATAACTCCATTTCTCAACGCTTTCATAAAAATGCTCATTATAATCATCGTTTGCTACATCATCTAGAGTGATATTTCCTTCGGAATCTGTAGCCCTAAGAACTCCATCGTATAATTCTAAGAATCCATTTTCTTTTTTCACTAATCCTAAATGACCTGAAGGATAAGCAGCAAAAGTGTCTAAAAATTCTTTGTTTTTTTTATGGTATTCTTTTATAAAATCAATGATTTCAACAGACCACTTTATCATCGTATCAGCAGAAGGAATCTCTTTATCGTCAAGGAAATAATTTCTTTCTTTAGCGCTAATTCTTCTATGAACTCCACCAGGAGTTGTTGAAATACCGTGAATACGTTTTCCAGCGACAAGCTTAATAATTTCTTGACCAAACTTTCGCATTAAGATACCTTTCTTCGCTAATTTTGGATGTTCCATAGCCACACCTACTACATTTCTCTTTAGCGGATCAGCATCATGACCAAATAATAAATCGGGTGATGCTAAATAGAAAAAGTGAAGTGCATGCGATTGAAATACTTGTCCGAAATGCATTAATTTTCGAATCTTTTGGGCAGGAAGTGATAAATCATCTGGATCTACTCCAACAATTTGATCAATTGCTTTTGCAGCTGCTAAGTGATGACTTACTGGGCAGATACCACAAAGTCGTTGAACCATTACTGGTGCTTCCCAATAAGGATGTCCCTGTATGAAACGTTCAAAACCTCTAAATTCTACAATATGAAAGAAGGCATCTTTTACCTTGTTATTATCATCTAAGTGAACGGTTACTTTACCGTGACCTTCAACTCTCGTTACGGGATCTATTACTAATTTTTGTGCCATTTTTTAAATAATAAAAGGTTAGTCATATTTAAATTCATTGTGAGCGATAGAAAATTCTTCATCTAAAAGAATATTCTTAACTACTTTCCAAATATGTTGCGCATTTGGAGGACATCCAGGAATGTAATAATCGATTTTTACGATTTCATTACATGGATACACATTGTTTAAAAGTTTCGGAATATCTTCATGTCCAGGAATAATATCGGCTCCAACTTCACTAGTAATTCCATTTAAATAAGATTCTTCAAGACATTCTTTTAAAGGAACGAAGTTTCGCATTGCTGGAATCCCACCCATAATTGCGCATTCTCCAAATCCAATAAGGATGTCACATTTTTTTCTGAATTCTCTAAGAACATGAACATTTTCAGCATTTGCGCATCCTCCTTCAATAAGTCCGACATGACATCTTTTACTGAATTTTTTGATATCAGTAAGAGGAGATTTATTGAATTCTACGATATCTAGAATGTCTAATAAATCGGTGTCAATATCTAATAAAGACATATGGCACCCAAAGCATCCCGCTAAAGAAGTAGTAGCAACAATAAATTTCTCTTGTTCGCCTTTGAGTACTTTTTTGTCCTTTTCTATCGGTAAAATATCATTTCCTAAAAGATCATATTTACGATCACCAAATGGTTGTTCATGGATCATCCCTTTCACAAGAATCGCTCCTACAGGGCATAAAGTCATTGCCCGTAATGCTTCAGATTCACTTAATTTTTCTTCTTCAGCATAATCAATTTGAACACGAGTATTAACACCTCTTTTTACAAATGAAAATACATCTTTACCATCTTTAGTTTTTACTTCTTCAACACATCGTTTACATAAAATGCAACGATTCGATTCCATTATCATTCTTTTCGGAGTAAAATCGACCATCTTATCAGTAAAAACATGAGGATAACGAGTTACAGTTAATCCCATATCATACCCTAAGTTTTGCATGTCGCAGTTTCCACTTTTTTCACAACTCGGGCAGAAATGATTTCCTTCTGCATACAACATTTCTATAATCGCTTTTCTGTTGTCTAGTAATTCAGGAGTATTTACTTCAATATCCATTCCTTCGGAAACCTTTGCAGTACAACTTGTGGTATGTTTACCGTTAAGTTTTACAGTACAAATTCTACAGGTTCCTAGGGTTGGATTAATTTCTCTGAAATAGCATAATGTTGGTATATAAACACCATTTTCTTTAGCAACATCTACCAAGTTCTTTCCTTCTTCTGCCTGAACACTCTTTCCGTCTATTTTAATATTTACTAGCTTATTCATAGTCTGAAGATATTTCATTAATAATTTGATCGTATTCTTTTACAGCATCTTCTAAATTAAATGATGCATTAAAGTCTGTGTTTTCTAACAAGCTTTTTTCAAAAACTTCAGGAAATTTAACCATAGCATCATTTAATGAATTAGATGACATTTGCCCTAATCCACATCTGCTGGTAGTTTTTATAATCTGACTCCAACTTTTTATGTCCTCTGCATCTTTCTTATCAGCATGTCCTAAGATTAATTTTTCTATTTTTTTGTTAAGTAAAAAGTTTCCAGTTCTACACGGTACACAAATACCGCAGGATTCTTCAACGAAAAAGTCTGAGAAGTTTTTCAAGATATATAATAAGTCTCTTGATTTATTAAATACCATTACAGATCCACCACAACTTAAATCTTCTTTACAAATGTTGCGGTCGAAATCGGCTTCAGATAAACAATCACCAGAAGGACCACTAAATTGAATCATATATGGGTCTTTAGCTTCAATTAATTCAAGAAATTCTCTAAAATTCATTCCCCATTCAATCTCATAAACACCTTCTTTCCCACAGTCTCCAGAGACACTTAAAAGTTTCGTTCCTGGAGATTTTTCAGTACCTAAAGAAAGCCAAGAATCAACTCCCATTTCTAATATTCGAGGGACAGCACATAAAGTTTCTACGTTATTTACTATTGTTGGACGATTATTAAAACCTTTTTCAACTGGGAAAAATTCTTTTGTTCCAGGTTCTCCACGTTTTCCTTCCATTGAGTGAAGCAAAGCAGTTTCTTCACCACACACATAAGCGCCTGCACCTAGATGGATATAAATATCAAAATCGAATCCCATGATCCCATTAATATCTTTTCCTAAGGAATTATTATCTCTATAGGTTTGAAGAACTTTTTTTAAATCGGAAACTAAGTACCTATATTCAGCTCTTAAATAAATAGCTCCTATTGAAGCACCAACAGCGTAAGCAGCGAGAATCATTCCTTCAATTAATGTTTCGGGATGTTCTTGAAGTAAAGCACGATCTTTAAATGTGCCTGGTTCTCCTTCATCTGCATTACATACTATATATTTAATATCAGATTTATTCTGACGACAGAATTGCCATTTTAATCCTGTTGGGAAAAATGCACCGCCTCGACCTGCAAGGTTAGATTTTTTAACTAACTCAATAAGTTCTTCTGGACTATGATCTTCAATATATTTTAATGAAGAAAATGTATCATAAGGTTTTAGGAAAACAGTTTTTTCTTTTTCAGGAGTATATTGAATTTTACTTAAAGGGTAATCACAAATTTCTTTTGGTTTTTTACCATTTTTAATGTCTGAGATGATTTTTTTTACTTTTTTAGGAGTAAGATTTATAAAAGGTTTAAAATTTATTAAACAAGCTGGTTCAAAATCGCTTAAACCAATACACGCAGTTTGAAATAAACCAAACATATTGTCTTTTGAAACATTACCCATGGTTACACCAATTTCTTTTTCAAAAGCTTTTTTAACAGATTCATATCCTGCATGTCTAGAGATAATTGAATCGTTGAGGTAAATAGTGTATTTGCCAGCATGTGTTCTATGATAAAAGTGATAAAAAGTAGCCACCCCTTCAACTTCCATTCGAGACAAACCGAATTCGTTTGCAATTTTAGTAATGTCATCGTGTTCAATACAGCTTTTTTTAGCTTGTATTTTCCATAGAACACTCATTAATTTACTACGATCTATTTGTTGATTAGCTCCCATAATAAATAAGATTTAAGCCTTTTAAAACAAAGATGTTACAAGAAAGTTGAGGTTTTAAGCAACTTCCTAAGAACGTGCCTTGTCGTTATACATTTTTTTATTTGACTTTCTAAAATTATTATAATAAATGATGTTAAAATATGATATATCTCATTTTGCTGAAGTACTTTTTTAAAGACATTTAAAATCTATAAAAATGTAATAGTGTCATTAATAATTATTTATTGAAAACTTTTCATATCATCATAAAAGGAATTGTACAAGGAGTTGGTTTCCGCCCCTTTGTATATAAGCTTGCCAAAAGTTTACAACTTAAGGGTTGGATAAATAATACTGTTAATGGAGTTCATATTCATGTCAATACTAATGAAGAAATGTCATTACATTTTATCAAGGAACTAGAAAGCAAATCGCCAAAGCTTTCAGTTATTACAAGTATTGAAATTCATGAAATACCTTTTATTTCTTATTCTAATTTTGAAATTAAAGAAAGTTCAAATCAAACATCTCCTTCCTTATTAATTACTCCAGATTTTGGAATGTGTAAAGATTGTAATGAAGAGTTATTTTCTGAAGAAAATGATCGTTATCAATATCCTTTTATAACCTGCACCAATTGTGGTCCACGATATTCAATAATAAATTCTCTGCCTTACGATAGAGAAACTACTACAATGGATTCGTTTTGTATGTGTAAACATTGTAATAATGAATATCATGACCCTATAAATAGAAGGTATTATTCACAAACTAATTCCTGTCCGAATTGCAGGATTGAACTTTCGTATTTTGAAAATGGAAAACTCCAAGAAAATTTTACAGACTTAGATTATATAGCTGAACAATGGAGGCAAGGTAACATAGTTTCTATTAAAGGAATTGGAGGTTATTTAATTACTTGTGATGCTTCAAATAAAGAGGCAGTTTCTAGGCTTAGAATATTAAAAAATAGACCAACAAAACCTTTTGCATTAATGTATCCTAATATTTCAAGTTT
>JAHRWC010000222.1 GCA_019090365.1 Flavobacteriaceae bacterium | reverse complement strand
TAAACCAAAATTTAAAATATGAGTTACAGAAGACTTATATCCTCTAGAAACATATAGTTTTTGAAATTGAGTTTCTGTTTTGTTTTTAACATAAACTTCAGCACCAATACCTAAGCTGTTATTGTCAGGTCCTTTTAAATTTAGTTGTAAATAATTTACATTCGAATTATTTCTATAAAGACTTGCATTGTGATTAAAATTATTTGTTACTAAATCTAAATCACCATCATTGTCAAAATCAGCATAAGCAGAACCATTTGAAAAAGTTGGTTCTTCTAGTCCCCATTCTTTTATAGATTTGTTAAAAGATAAGTTTCCTTCATTACGAAATATGTAATTATTTTGTTTTTCTGAAGGAATTAAATCCATAACCTTATCTAGGGACATGGCTATTTTATTTTCAAAATTATGCTTCACTAGATTTCTAAAATCTTGATTGTGATAATCTTTATATACTCCATTCGAAATAAAAATATCTTTTAAGCCATCATTATCAAAATCTATAATGAGCGGTGCCCAACTCCAATCAGTTTTTGTAATTCCACTTAATTGTCCAGTCTCTTTAAATTTTCCATTTCCTTCATTATAAAACAACATATTTGTCATATATGGATAATGATATCCAGCATTCACTAAGTTTTTAAAACCTTGAGTATCCATAGAAGCCATATTTACTTTACTTCTCTCATAATTTTCAGCAGCCATATCGAGGGTGATTAAATCTTCATATGAGTCATTATTTAAATCTGCAAAATCAGTACCCATACTATTATAAGAAATGTGATTAAGTCTAGTTAATATTTCATCCTTAAATGTTCCATCTTTTTGATTAATGTACATTGCATCAGGTTCGTTAAAATCGTTAGCAACATAAATGTCTTCCCAACCATCATTATTAAAATCACCAATAGATGCACTAAGCCCCCATGCTTTATTATATAAACCTGCTTCTCCAGTAACTTTTGTAAATGTATTACCATCGTTGCGATATAATTGATCGCTTGTAATTTCTTCAATCTGGTTTTGTAATTCCATACTTACTTTACCATTATTGGTGAAATCATATCGATAATTTACGATGTAGAGATCTAAATCTCCATCCTTATCAAAATCTATAGAATATGCTTGTGTACCATAACCAGGATCATCCAGTCCCCATTTTTTACCTTCTTCATAAAAAGTGCCATTTTGTTGATTAACAAAAAGAAGGTTTCGTCTACCTAAATCATTTCCTAAGGAACCAGCTTTTAATACATATATATCTAACCATCCGTCATTATTAATGTCTAACATTGTTACGCCTGTAGAGAAACCATTATAATCTTCAGCTTTAGAAGTGTTAGTAATATCTTTAAATTTAAAATCACCTTCATTTTTATATAACTTGTTGGGACTATTATTTCCTACAAAATAAATATCTTCTAGCCCATCATTATCAATATCACCAACAGCTAGTCCAGCTCCTGCATATAAATAAGGGTAGCTCATAAAATTAAATTGTTTGGTAGGTTTTACTGTATTCTGAAATAAAATATTAGAAGCTTCTTTTTCAATTTTGGTAAAAAGATGTTGAGCGTTGTCTGTAAAAACACCATCTTTAATTGTATCATTACTTTTAACATTACATGACAAAGTAATAAAGATCAATGTTAAACTAAATAAAAAATATTTCATTTTGAGTATAAATTAAAAGGATAGAAAACAAATATATGTAAAAGCATACAAATATTTTAAACATATAATAGTTGATTGAAATATTTGAATTTCTTATAAATTAATTGAATTAAATAACAAAATTTATATTATTATATTCTTAAAATAAATACCGATAAACTGATTATATGTTCGACAATACGCATGGTTTCATTTTTTTTTGAGAAATTTTAACGTATATATAATTATTTCTGTATATTGGCTTCAAATTATTTATAAATCATTTAACAACACCGAATTATTATGAAAAAAATTTTTCTATTATTTTTTGCATCTTTATTAGTACTTTCTTGTACTAAAGATGCTGAACTAGCAGATTCGTCAGCCGACCTTTCTACGACTCTTGCTCAGTATGACGATACCAACATGGGTATCTACAAAGGGGTATTTACAACTCAAGGAACCATGGAAAGAGGTACTCTTGAGATTAGCATAACACCTAATAATTATGGTGTTGCAACTTTAAATTTAGTTTCTGGACAAGTAATTAATTTTAGAGCTGACAGAACGATTGATGCTGGAGCAGAACTTCAAGATTTAGTTTTTAGTTCTTCTTCTGTAATTGCTTCTTTTAAATTAAGTGCTGATTTGGACGGAAAGAATGTTCAAATTTCTGATGTAATGTATAAAGGAATTACTTCTGGTGCTATTGCAATTCATGAAACATCTAGAGCTCCTGTTACTCCTATTACTGGTGTATTAGCTTGTGATGATTGTGATGCTCACCCATTAATGGTAACTGGCGATACTGGAACTTTTAGTTTAGTGTTTGCTGGCGACGGTTCAGCAGATGATACAGTTTTATCTTTAGCAGATGTAGGAGTAGTTGTTGCTACACCTGGTGCTCAAGAAGGATGTGCTGACAATGGTGATGGAACTACTTCTTGTAATGTATCTGGATTTGGTACTATAGGTGGTAATGATATTTCTTTTGATGGAACTCATTCATACAATAACGGTGGAGATTGTTCTTCTGCTGCTGGTGGATGGACTTTAGATTCAACTAACCATGGAAACTTTGGTGGAACATTTACAAGTGATACAGCTTCTTGTGCTCCTCCTGCTAACGATACTTGTGCTGGTGCATTACCAATCGCATGTGGTGATACAGTGAGTGGAGATACTAGTTTAGCTACTAACACTGGTGCTGATACTTGTACAACTACTTGGACTGCTCCAGATGTATACTATACATTTACTGATACGGGTGTTGCTCAAGATGTAATTTTATTTACTTGTGATCAAGCAGGTTATGATACTAAGATTTCTGTATTCTCAGGAGCTTGTGGTGCATTAGTATGCGTTGCAGGTAATGATGATGGCCCTGGATGTGCTGATTTCTCTTCTACTGTAGAATTTCAAACTTCAGGAGACGGAACTACTGTGTATACAGTTGTTGTTCATGGATTTAATAGTTCTACAGGTATTTTTGATCTTTCAATGACTTGTACTGATGCTCCTGTACCAACTTGTACAGATGGTATCCAAAATGGAGATGAAACTGGAATCGATTGTGGTGGTTCAGTTTGTCCTCCTTGTGCTGCAACTGACTTTGTACCAGATTGTGGTGACACAGCTTGGACTGATGATGGTGGTGCTGGTGGTACTGAAACTGATGGTGACCCAGGAAACTATGCATATGGTACAGATACAAACTGGACAGTAGATGCTGGAGCAGGTAACGTTGTTACTGCTGATTTTGCTGAGTTCTCTATTGAAGCTACATGGGATTTCATGTACTTCTATGATGGAGCTACTACTGCTGATACACCAATCTTAACTTCAAATTTAGGAACTGCTGCGTCATTAGACCGTGGTGGTGTTGATTCTGGATTTACAGGTGGAGATTTATTAGCTGATGGAGTTACATCATCTGGACAATTCTTAACTATTAGATTTATTTCTGATACTTCTCAAAACAGACCAGGATGGTCAGGACAAGTTGATTGTTCTCCTCCTCCTCCTGCAAGTGAAGTTAATAATAGAGTAATGGCTCCTAAAAGACCAGCTACTCAAACAGCTCAGGAAATAGCAGATAAGAAAGCTTATTTACGCAAGATGGGTTATAAAATAAAATAAGTTAAACCTTATTTATTATAAAACATTTTTTATAAAAAGAACGCCTCCAGAAATGGAGGCGTTTTTTATTATAATTAATATGATAGATTGTATATTTTCTATCCGTATTAATTCTACATCTTTAGTACAGAGCAATAATTAAGTGTGCTACTTATTTTTTTTGTATATTTATAACTCACTGATTATTAACTATAATTAACCTAAAATACTAGATTATGAAAAAAATATTTATTTTATTATTTGCTTCTGTATTGGTACTTTCTTGTACTAAAGATGTAGAATTAGCAGATACGACCGCAGATTTGACTGAGTCTATCTCACAGTACGATGCCACAAACTTAGGTATCTACAAGGGAGTGTTTACAACTCAAGGAACCATGGAAAGAGGAGTTGTAGAAATTAATGTAATTCCTGGAAATTATGCTACTGCAACTATTCTAACTGTAAAAGGTCAAACGATCACTTTTAAATCCTCTGAAATAATTGAAGAAGGAATGGAAATTAACGAACTTAAATTAGAAGCTATTGGCTTTGGAGAAACATCTTTCTTATTTTCAACAGACCTAGATGGAACAAACGTGATCATTTCTAGAGTAATGTACAATGGAAAGAAAGCAGGAATGATTGCTGCTCACGATACGTCTCTAGCACCAGTAGTGCCTATTACAGGAGTATTGGCTTGTGACGATTGTGATGCTCATCCATTGATGGTAACAGGCGATACAGGAACTTTTAGTTTAGTATTTGTAGGCGACGGATCTGCAGGTGATACAGTTACAGCTTTAGCTGATGTAGGTGTAGTTGTTTCAACTCCTGGATCTCAACCTGGATGTGCTCCACTTGGTTCTCAAATGATATGTGATATTTTTGGAGGTGGTACTATTGGAACTAATGTTATCGACTGGATAGGAGACCATATTTACAATACTGCTGATGATTGTTCTGAAGCAACCGGATTCTGGTCTTTAGATTCTGGTAATCACGGTTCTTTTACAGGAACATTTACAAGTGACACTACTTGTTCAGGTGGTGGTCTTGCTGGAGATGTTCCTGCAACGGCTATTCCTATTACACTTGGAGCAGAGGGTGATGGTTGTGCAACACCAAGTAATACAGCTCTTTTAGCAACTGATGGGCATACAGATTCTGGTCTTCCAACTGCTTGTTTTGGTGCTGTACCAGATATATATTATAGCTGGAC
>JAHRWC010000221.1 GCA_019090365.1 Flavobacteriaceae bacterium | reverse complement strand
CTTCTAGCTTCGTCGGCAGCGTCAGATGTGTATAAGAGACAGTAATAAATGAGATTTCCGTTTTTTCGGAAAATAGTTATGAGAAAAGGTATTCACCCAGAAAATTATAGATTAGTTGCTTTTAAAGATATGTCTAATGAAGATGTATTCCTTACGAAGTCTACAGCAAACACTAAAGAAACTCTAGAAGTAGATGGAGTTGAGTATCCATTAGTAAAATTAGAGATTTCAAGAACTTCTCATCCATTTTATACTGGTAAGAAAAAACTTATCGATACTGCAGGACGTATTGACAAGTTTAAAACTAAATATGCAAAATTTAAGAAATAATATTTCTTTACATATATTTTACAAGCCTTCGAGAAATCGAAGGCTTTTTTGTTTAGCTTTGAATTCTGAATATTGAATACTGAATTATGAATTACATTCTTTTTGACGGAACTGTTCGCAATCAATTATTGCCATTCACTTATACACGACCTGTAGCCGATATTCGTGTTGGAATATTAACGCTGAGAGAAAAATGGGAGCAACATTTGGGCTTTACAACCACTACCATAACTGAAGATTATTTATCTGATAAATATCCAATGGTAGAAATGGAGCAAAATATTTTAATTAATGCTTCATTTATTCCTTCGCCAAATTTAGTAAACCTAATAAAAGGTTTAGCTGAAAATCAAGCGGTTTTTTATGAGGATGAACCTTTGGCTTTTTTCTCAAATGAAGAGCAAGAAGTAGATTTCGATACGTTTGAAGTAATTCAATATACATACGATGATATTCTACGTATAGCGCATACTTGGGATATTTTTAAATTGAATGGTGAAGCAATTCAGAAAGACTTCGATTTATTAACTGAGGGAAGAAATTCTCAATCCATTCCTGAAAATACAGTAGCTTTTAACAAAGAAAATATTTTTATTGAAGAAGGTGCAAAATTGCCTTTATGTTCTTTGAATGCAGAAAATGGTCCCATTTATATTGGGAAAAATGCTGAAGTAATGGAAGGTGCAATGATTCGTGGACCTTTTGCTTTATGTGAAAACGCTACTTTAAAAATGAGCGCAAAAATATATGGTCCAACAACTATTGGCCCTCATAGTAAAGTAGGAGGAGAGGTAAATAACTCAGTAATTTTTGGGTATAGTAATAAAGGGCATGACGGATTTTTAGGAAACTCTGTCATTGGAGAATGGTGTAATTTAGGTGCTGACACTAATAATTCGAATCTAAAAAATAATTACGCAGAGGTTCGCCTTTGGGATTATGAAACTGAAGGTTTTGCAAAAACTGGACTTCAGTTTTGTGGACTAATGATGGGAGATCATAGTAAATGTGGTATTAATACCATGTTTAATACAGGAACTGTTGTTGGTGTAAGTTCAAATATCTTCGGAAGTGGATTTCCAAGAAATTTTGTGCCAAGTTTTAGCTGGGGAGGAAGCGCTGGTGTAACTACTTATTTAACAAAAAAAGCCTTTGAAGTAGCTAAAGTAGTAATGTCTAGACGCGATATTGATTTTACTGAAGTAGACGCAAAAATATTAGAGCACGTGTTTGAGGAAACATCTCAATGGAGGCGTAGTTAAATCTTTTATAAAACTAAATCTCTATAACTATCGTTGAATATAACTTCGATAATTTTTGGCAACAATGATAAAAGACCAATTGCGACAAAAATTGAAACTATAATAAGGATTTTGGTTCTTTTCTTCTGCCTTCTTTTTTCTTTAAAAACTTTCTTCTGAAATGCAGATATTCATAGGTATTCATCTGTTTGTGATCTACAAATTCACCAAAACTCGATTTAGTTTGATTTTTATCTTTAGCAAAAACTGAATCACGGTTTTTTCTTCTATTATTATTTTTAAGAGAAGCAATCATACCTTGTATACTACTCATTGTTTTTTATTTTATAAGTCTACTAATATTTATTCCCGTTACAGTTAACTCATTACTTTTCTTTTCTCACTCTTTTTAAAACCAAAAAATTTTGTGGATTAATCCCTAAACCACTTACTTTTTTATTGACAAAACGTATTGCCATGTCATAGTATAATGGAATTACAGGTGCTTCAGAAATAACAATAGAATCCATTTTTGTATACAAGACTTTTCTTTCATCGATGTTAGATAATGAAAGTGATTGAACATATAGACTATCAAATACTTCGTTTTTAAAATGTGTGTAATTTGGTCCATTAGGTGTGAAATTCGGACTATAAAACAACGATAAATAGTTTTCAGCATCGGGATAATCTGCAATCCAACTCGCTCTAAAAATATCTAATTCTCCAGATGATTTCATTTGACGCAAGGTAGAAGGAGGCATCACGTCAATAGTTACTTTAATTCCAAGCTTTTCAAGCTCACGCTGAATGTATTCACATAAATCTAAATACTGACTGTTTGTACCAATTGAAATGGTTGGATTATCATCTCCAGTTTCAGCTTTATATTCTGTGATTAACTGTTTTGCCTTTTCAGGTTGATAATCATATCCTTCAATTTCAGTAAATCCAGGAAGCCCCTTCGGAATAAAACCATGTATTGCAGGAATACCCATTCCATTTCGGAGATACGTAATCATTTTTTGGCGATCAAAGCCATAATTAATTGCTTGCCTTATTTTCTTAGATTGTAAAGCTGTTGTTTCACCTTCCATAAAAACACCTAAATATTCTGTATTTAAATATGGACTCGTAATTAGTTGAACTTTATCTTTGTATTCTTCTTGAAGCTCTCCTCTTGTGGTTACAATTTCATCCTTATATGAATTGTCCAAACCAGAAACAAAGTCTATTCTTCCTTGTACAAATTGTAAAAACTCACTTTGTTTATCGGGTAAAAAAGTAATGGCTACAGCTTCTAAATAGGGTAAAGAATTTCCTAATGCATCTTTTTCAAAATACAAGGGGTTTTTCCGAAGTACTAACTTTATGTTTTCTTCCCAAAGTTTAAACATGAATGGACCTGTTCCTACCGGATTAGATCGAAAACCCGTTCCATACATGTCGATTGCTTCTTTTGGGACTACAGAGCAAAAACGCATAGACATTAAGCCTAGAAAAGCAGGAAAGGGTTGTTTTAATTTTATAGTAAAAGTTGTGTCATTTTCAGCTTTAAAATAATCAACATTCTTGAGAACCCATCTTCCTCTAGAAGCTACTTTTTCATCTAATAATCGATTGAAACTATATTCAAAATCATGAGCAGTAACAGTTCTAGTAGAATCTTTTCCGAAGGCAATATTTTTATGAAAATACACATCATCTCTTAAATTGAAAACATAAGTGTTTATGCTGTCAATTATTTTCCAATCTTTAGCAATATCAGGCTGAATATTTAATGAATCATCTAACTGAACCAAACTATTAAATAATTGATTGGTAGGCCAAATAATTTGAGGGTTGCTTGCAAAAGCAGGATCTAAAGTCCCAATATTACTATGTTCATTATATCTAAAAACTAAATGATCTTTGTCGTTATCAGTATCGTTGTTGCAAGAACATAATAAGATTGCAATGCAAATAACTGATATTCTTAAAGTTAGTTTTATAATTTGATGATACATAGGTTTTTCGAAACGAAATATAGTTTGTATTTTTGTGCCCTCGTTTGCCAAAAATACAAGAATGAACGTTAGTAAAAAAGTCGGATTTTATACTTTAGGTTGTAAACTCAATTTTAGTGAGACTTCAACCATTGCAAGAAACTTTTCAGAAGAAGGATTTGATCGTGTAGATTTTTCTGAAAAAGCTGATATGTATGTAATTAATACCTGTAGTGTAACGGAAAATGCAGATAAACGTTTTAAGACGATTGTAAAGCAGGCTCAAAAGAGCAATCCAGATGCGTTTATTGCTGCAGTGGGTTGTTATGCTCAGCTGAAGCCAGAAGAATTAGCGAATGTAAATGGTGTCGATTTAGTATTGGGAGCTACCGAAAAGTTTAAAATCACTGATTATATCAATGATTTATCAAAAAATGATTTTGGTGAAGTACATTCTTGCGAAATTGAAGAGGCTGATTTTTATGTTGGTTCTTATTCTATAGGAGACCGTACTCGAGCATTTCTCAAAGTCCAAGATGGTTGTGATTATAAATGTACTTATTG
>JAHRWC010000220.1 GCA_019090365.1 Flavobacteriaceae bacterium | reverse complement strand
CTAATTCAATTCCTTCACTTTTCTTTCGTGTTAAAATGCAGATATCATTATACAAGTATCCCATTTCAGTAAGCTTACCAATAGTTTGATGGACCTTCTCAGCATAAATTTGATGGCGTTCTTCTTTATTTTCAGCATCAATAAATTCAATGTTTACAAATCCACCCTCTTTTGAATTAGTAATCTGATTATTCCCGTTTTTATATAATTCATTATAGACTGGATCTCCTAAAAATCTTGAAATAAACGTAAAAAACTGATTGTTGAATTCTATAATTTCTTTACAACTTCTATAATTTTTAGGGAGTGTTTCAACCTCAACTTTTTCAGTTAAAAATGGATTATTATTTGCACATAAATCTATAAATTGCTCAGGTAAACCACCTCTCCATCGATAAATAGATTGTTTTGCATCTCCTACTAATAACAGACTTCCCTGCGTATTATTTTCATATTCCTGAGAAAGTGCATTGTCAATTAAAGGAATAAGATTTTGCCACTGTAAATAAGAAGTATCTTGAAATTCATCAATAAAAAAATGACGGTATTGTTCTCCTAATCGTTCATAAATAAAAGGAGCAGGTTGATTTTTAATTTCCTGATAAATCAAACTATTAAATTCAGAAATAGGTAAAATGTTTTTATCTTCTTTTATAACTTCAATTTCCTTGCTTACTAAATTTATTACAGACAGTGGAGTGCTATTTTTTAACATTGAAGCATATAACATCAATTGATGAGCCTGAGATTTAGTTTTCTTAAAATTTGAAACAAAAACTGGTGTTAATTCATCAATAGTTGATGCAATAGCATCATCTACTCTTTTAGGGTATAATGGATTTTCTCCCATTGTAACTTGCCATTTTGCCTCATAATTAATATTAAACCTTTCATTGCTAAGATTCAAGAAATGCTTCGGTAAATAACTACCGCTAAAATCATTAAATTGAAGACCCGCTTCCTCTATTAATTGTAGCGTTTCTTTGGCTAGTTCTTTAATGTTTTTTGTGATTGAATTCTTTTCTTTTTTTAAAAATGTATTCAATGCTAAAAAATCATCTATCGATTTCTTTTTTAGCTTTAAAACAGATTGTTCTTCTGTTTCCTTATAAAGTAATTGAGAAATTTTTGTAATATCTTTTGAAATATCCCACGAACGATCTTCGTTGGTTTTATCAATTGCAAAATCTAATAATACCTTGGTTATTTTTGGATCATCACCCGCTTTACTAATTAATTGATCAACGGCTTCAGCAATAAGCTTTTGAACATCAAGATCTACATCAAAATTCCCTGATAACTTAAGATCTCTAGCAAAAGTTCTAATGATTCGGTGATTAAAATGATCAATCGTTTCTACGCTAAAATAACTGTAATGATGTAATATATGTTTTACAACTTTTCTAGATTGATTGTTAATTTGTTCTAAAGTTAACTCTAATTCAGAAGCAATATTTTTTCCCATATCTGATGGGTTTTCAACAAAATCATCTTTAGAGAAAAAAACCAAATTTGAAATAATACGTTGCTTCATTTCAGCAACCGCTTTATTTGTAAAAGTAATTGCTAATAAATGCCTGTAATAACTTTCATTTTTTGAAGAAAGAATATGTTTTAGGTACTCTTTTACGAGTGTAAAAGTTTTACCACTTCCTGCTGCAGCATCATATATCTTAAAAGGTGCATCGTGTTTCAAAAATCTCTAAATTTTTAAGAATTAAATACGATATAAATGTACTTAATTGAATTTATAAAAGTGATTTATCCTCACATATAAATTAAATTTATCCTACAATAAATTCTTATAAGACAAACTACTTAGCAATAAGGTGATAATTGCGTACTTTTGAGGTATAAATAATTATTCATTAAAAATTTTAGATATGGCTTTTACATTACCACAATTAAAATATGCATATGATGCTTTAGAGCCTCATATTGATGCACGTACAATGGAAATTCATCATGGGAAACACCATCAAGGATATACAAATAATTTAAATGCTGCTATTGAAGGAACAGATTTAGAAGGAAAAACTATTGAAAACATATTAATTAACTTAGATAAAGATAATAAAGCAGTTAGAAATAACGGTGGAGGGTTTTATAACCACGATTTATTTTGGAATATAATGTCTCCAGATGGTGGAGGTGAACCTTCAGGAAATTTAGCTGAAGCTATTAATAGTGCTTTTGGAAGTTTTGAAGCTTTTAAAGATGCTTTTTCAAAAGCTGCTAAAACTCAGTTTGGATCTGGTTGGGCTTGGCTTTGTGTACATAAAGGAGGAAAAGTTGAAGTGTGTTCTACTGCAAATCAAGATAATCCATTAATGCCAGGAATTGGATGTGGAGCTACACCAATTTTAGCTTTAGATGTTTGGGAACATGCTTACTATCTTAATTACCAAAACAGAAGACCAGATTACGTTAATGCATTTTTTAATGTAATAAACTGGCAAGAAGTATCTGCTTTATATGCTTCGAATAAATAACATTTTTCACATATAATTTAAAAGCCTGCTATTTATAGTGGGCTTTTTTTATTGATTTATTTTAAAAAAAACAGTTAATAAGTTCAACTGCCTTCATTTAAACTTAGTGAATGAAAACGATAAAATTATTAAACAAAAATGAAAACAATTCTATAAGAGAAAATGAAAACAACTAGTTAACTCAATTTTCCTTCATCAAATATGTCCTAAATAAAGAAAAAAATCGCTTTATAGAATAAGAAAACGGCTCGTAAACTCGCCACCCCGAACTTAAATTTGGCGCATAAAAAAAGGTTAAAGATCGTTGTGAAGAATATAGAAGCGGCTCACAAGTTCACCACCCCTTCTCAAAATTTTGCGCATAAAAAAAGGTAAACAGTCGTTTACCTTTTTTTGCCCCAAATCTACCATGAACTTAACCTACTTATGCTATGGTATAGTCAAATATACTAATATAATTGTGTGAAAATCAACTTTTAGACCAATAACCCCTTTATTCGTTAAAAAGCGCTTTTTTGTATAAGAATGCGTAATGAAAATGTTGAAAACGGCTAAAAATGAAAAAAGGCAAACTTTAGTTTACCTTTTTTGCCCCAAATCTACCATGAACTTAACCTACTTATG
>JAHRWC010000219.1 GCA_019090365.1 Flavobacteriaceae bacterium | reverse complement strand
ATGTTTATAATGTATTTGATTATATTGGTATTTCTAATACTGATAGATTTGGATACTTTACTGAAAATGGAACTACATATAACGCAAGTTTAAAATATAGCTTCTAATATTTTAGTAAATAATATTTTTAAAAACGCCTTGAGAAATCAAGGCGTTTTTTTAGTTTAATATCCATATATTTGAAACAAATTAATCACTAAAATTATGTATACTACACTTCAGTTAATTCATTCTTATTGGGCATATTTAACCCTTTTAATTATTATTCTTGCTACTATTAATGGACTTCTTGGTTTGTTTTCAAATAGAAATTTTGGAGCTAAAGACTTAAGAATATCTCTTTTTGCTTTAATTGTAACTCATTTACAAGTTGTATTAGGACTTGTATTGTTTTTTGTATCACCAAGTGGTTTAAAAGCAATCAGTAATAATGGAATGGGAGAAGTGATGAAAGACTCTCTTCAAAGATTATTCGTGGTAGAGCATCCCTTAATTATGTTAATTGCAGTAGTTCTAATTACTATTGGTTTTTCTAAACATAAAAAGAAGGAAGAGTCTAAAAGAAAATTTAAAACTATAACAGTTTTTTATACCATTGCCTTAATCCTAATATTAAGTAGAATTCCTTGGTCTCAATGGTTTTAATATAAATAAATTAATATAAAAAAAAGCTCCTGAAATTTCAGGAGCTTTTTTTATTTACTATTTTTCTTTAATTAGATATATATACACAGGAAAGTGATCACTATATCCACCAGTAAAACTACCATTACTAAAACTTCGATAAGGATAACCTTTATATCTTCCTCTAGGGTTAGCTAAATATGATTTATCGTATATGCCTGCTTTATAGAACCGATATGTAGAAAAGTCTTTTTTGACGAATTCGGTTGAAAGAATCATTTGGTCAAATAAATTCCAGCCATCTCTCCATGCTAAAGTTCCTAGGCCCTTTTTATGCATTTTCTCCATAGGGTTATACAGTTCTTTCATTTTTAGACCTTCTCTCTTTTTCTTCGCTTTTAAAAAGTCTTTTATACTCGTATTTGTTGGGTCATCATTAAAATCACCCATAGTAATGATTTTTGAATAAGGATCGTCACTATATAATGAGTCTATAATTTGACGATTTAATTTTGCTGCTTTTATTCTTTTAGACCTACTTCTTTCTTCTCCACCACTCCTAGATGGCCAGTGATTAACAATAAAATGCATTTTTTCACCATCTAACATTCCGCTTACCAATAATTGATCTCTTGTGAAAATTCTTTTAGTAGCATCATTGTTGTCATAAATTATGAGTTCATGAGCATTATAATTTGTAGGCGTAAAAAGTTTTTTCTGATATAAAAGTGCAACATCAATACCTCTTCTGTCTGGCGAATCAAATTGAATGATGCCATAATCTTTAGAAAGTAAAGGCTCTTGATTTACTAAATCTTCTAATACTCTTCTGTTTTCTATTTCACAAACACCGATAATTGCAGGAGTAGTTCCAGTTACATCTTTTCCAATTTCAGAAATTACTTTTGCCATGTTTTTAAGTTTGGCATTATAGATTTCTTCAGTCCAATGATCTTTGCCATCAGGGGTTCTGTCATCATCAAATGTGAGTGGGTCATTTTCAAAATCAAATAAATTTTCAACATTATAGAATGCAACGGTATTTACTTTAAATGATTTTTTTTGCTGTGCAAAAAGGGTAGAAATTGATAAAGTAAAAAGGACTAAAAAAAAAGAATTAATTTTCATTTGGTATTCTGTATTAAGTTTAGGTAAAGTTATTTACAAAAGATACGCCAAAAGTAAGTAATTCATTTAAAAAACGTAATTTTGCAGTCGATTTATAACAATTAATTAATTTTTCAGAATGAAACAATTCTTTTTTACTTTATGTTTAGTCGTTATGTGTAGTTTTACTATGCATGCACAAGATGCTATCGTAAAGGGTAGAGTGGTTGACACTAATTCTAGTGAAGCCATTCAGGATGTAGAAGTTCGTATCCAATCTAGTGCTTTCAGTTCAATTACTGATGCACAAGGGATGTTTTCTATTACTAGTACAAATCTTCCTCAGGGAGAACAAGTGCTTTTATTAAGTAAACAAGGATATTTAGCTCAACGTGTACCCATTACAATACAAAATGGGACAACCATTAATCTCGACCCAATATTTTTTGAGGTTGATTTAACTGAAGTCGAAGCTCAAATTGGAATCATTAGTCTTTCAGACAATGAATTAGACCAAGATGAAGGTACTTCATTTAATGTTTCGGGTTTATTACAAGCTTCCAGAGATGTATTTTTAAGAGCAGCTGCTTATGATTTTAGCGCTACATTTTTTAGACCACGTGGTTTAGATAATGCAAATGGTAAAGTTCTTATTAATGGGCTTGAAATGAACAAACTTTATAATGGCAGACCTCAATGGGCAAATTGGGGAGGTGTTAATGATGTTCAAAGAAACCGTGAATTTACCATGGGTCTTAAGGCAAATGATTATTCTTTTGGAGATATAGCAGGAACTACCAATATGGTAATGAGAGCATCTCAGTACCGTAAGGGAGGAAGAGTTTCTTATGCAACAGCAAACAAAAGTTATCAAGGACGTGTTATGGGATCTTACCATAGCGGACTTAATAAAGATGGCTGGGCTTATTCAGTATTAGCTGCAAGACGTTTTGGAAATGAAGGTTATATTGATGGAACATCATATAATGCTAATTCGTTTTTTGCTTCTGTTGAGAAAAAAATAAATGAAGAACACAGTATCAACTTCATGGGGGTTTATACTCCTAATAGAAGAGGAAAATCTACGGCTATTACAGATGAAGTATATAGACTAAAAGGAAGAAAATACAATCCAAATTGGGGATACCAAAATGGAGATAAAAGAAATAGTAGAATTAAAGAAGTGGTTGAACCAATACTTATGTTAAACCATTACTGGAAGATTTCAGAAAATTCTAATTTAAATACTAATATTGGATATCAATTCGGAAAAGTTGGTAATTCAAGATTAGACTATGGTGGACAAAGAAATCCAGCTGGAAATTACTACCAAAGATTACCTAGTTATTTATTACGTCATGAAAACTTAACTTCTTATGACTATCAATTAGCATATGAAGCAGAACAAGAATTTATCAATGATGGACAATTAGATTGGGAATCACTTTATAGAGGAAATTCAAATACAAGTGATGGTAATTCAGCTTATGTTTTACAAGAAGATAGAAATGATGACAATCAACTTTCATTAAACACTATTTTTAATACAGTATTAAATGAAAACATAACACTGAATGCTGCTATTAATTATAAAAGTCTAAAAAGCGAAAATTTTGCTGAAATAACTGATCTTTTAGGAGGCGCTGGATATGTAGATTTTGATCGTTTTGGTGACGGAGGAATTGAAGGAGAAAGTGATGTTTTAAATCCAGGTAGAATTGTACAAGTAGGAGATCGCTATAAATATAATTATGAATTGAATGCTAATGTGATTTCAGGATTTGCTCAAGGTCAATTTAAATACAACGAAGTAGATTTTTATCTTGCTGCTAATGTTGAAAAAACAAATTACCAAAGAACTGGAATTTATCAAAATGGATATTTTGCTGAACAAGGACGTTCATTAGGTGATAGTGATGAATTAGATTTTACAGGATTCGGAGTAAAAGGAGGGTTTACCTATAAACTTACTGGTCGCCATCTTATCGATGTAAACGGTGGATATTTAACAAAAGCTCCTACACTAAGAAATTCATTTGCAAATGCTAGACAAAACAATGATTTAGTTGAAGGAATTACAGAAGAATCTGTTAAGTCTGTAGATGTTAGTTACATTTTCAGATCTCCAATAGTTAAAGCTAGATTAACTGGATATTATGCAGGATTTGAAGATGCTACTGATATTGGTTTCTTTTTTACACAAAATGCTTTAGGTGGTGATGATAATACTGCATTTGTACAAGAGATCGTAACAGGTATTAGTAAAAGAAATGTAGGTGTTGAGCTAGGAATTGAAGCACAAGTGTTACCTACATTTAAAATAAAAGCTGCTGCAACTGTTGGTCAAAATGTGTATACTAATAACCCAAACCTTTACCTTTCAGGAGATGATTTTGATAGAGATTTAGGAGTGGCAGATAATATTACTGATGGAAATGATATTGCAACTCAAGGTGTTAGAACTGTAGCTCTTGAAGATTATCATGTTTCTGGAGGACCAGAAAGAGCTTACCAATTAGGATTCGAATATAGAGATCCAAATTTTTGGTGGGTAGGTGTAACAACCAATTATTTTTCTAATGCATATGTAGATGTAAGTAATTTAAGAAGAACAAGCGATTTCTATACAGATGTTGACGGACTTCCTTATAATGACTACGACGAAAATGTTGCAAGAGGATTATTAAAACAAGAAGAATTAGATGATTACTTCCTAGTAAACGTAATTGGAGGTAAGTCATGGAAAGTTAAGGATTATTACGTTGGGTTCTTTGCCTCAATTAATAATGTGCTAGATCAAGAATATAAAACTGGTGGTTTCGAAGATTCTCGTCGTGCTAGTTATAGACAACAAGTTGAAGAACAGGGTCGTGAAAATGGACCCGTGTTTGGAAGCCGTTATTTCTTTGGTAGTGGGACGACCTATTACCTAAACCTTTATGTAAGATTTTAATTAACTGAATAAAAAATATACAAATGAAAACTTTAAATTTATATAAACTAATCATCCTGTTTTTTGCAGTGACAATGATTTCTTCATGTGTAAAAGATGATGACTATGATGTACCAAACATTGTTGTTGTTGAACCAGATTTAGGAGATACTCCAGTAATTACTGTTAATAACATTGCAAGCGCTTGGGAACAAGAACAAGGGAATGTTACTTTTGAAACTGAACAATACCTAGAAGGTTATGTTGTTTCAAATGATGAGTTTGGAAACTTCTTTGAAGAAATTATCATTCAAGATAATTTAGAAAATCCAACAACTGGAATTAGAGTATTAATCGATGAAAGCCCTTTATTTACAAGGTTTGAAATAGGAAGAAAAATATATATAAACCTACAAGATTTAACAGTTGGTATATCTAATGGTGTATTAACTCTTGGAATTGGAGGAGGTACCTATATTGAAGCAATACCTGCACCTAGGTTAGAAAATGATGTAATTTTAAGATCTGCTGAAGTAGCAACTATAGTTCCTTTAGAAATTAACTTGAGTGATTTACCATCTCTTAATGAAGATGAAGATGCATTTAGATTAACAAATAGACTAGTTAAGATAAATAATGTTCAGTTTAATAGAAATGATGTTTTAGGAGACAATCCTTTAACTTATGCAGGTGAACAATCTGATGAGTTTGACGGTGAACGTAGTTTAGAAAGTTGTGATAGTGGTTCTACAATTGTATTTAGTACAAGTACTTTTGCTGATTTTAAATCTGTTACAATGCCAAGTGGAAGAGGAAGTGTTACAGGAATTTTAACTAAAAACTTTTTTGGAGATACTTTTAACTTTGTTATCAATGATGTTACTGGTGTTAATTTAGACAATGAAGATCGTTGTGATCCAGATTTCTTTTCATGTACTACTCCAAGTGGAGGAGGAGCAACTTTTTACGAAGATGATTTCGAATCTTATGGAGATTTCAGTGATGCAGAATCAGCAGGATGGACAAACGTAAATGTAAGTGGTGGAAACACTGAATGGGAACTAGGAAACTTTAGTAATAGTAACTATGCTCAAATTTCTGGATTTACCTCAGGTGAAGACGAAATTAACGTTTGGTTAGTTTCTCCATCAATCGATATGGATAATACAACTGGTGAAGAATTATTATTTGATGTACAATCAAACTATGATAATGGTAATATCTTAACGGTATTATTCTCTTCAGACTTTTCAGGTGATGTTACAGCAGCAACATGGCAATCGTTAGATGCAGCTATCCCTAATGGACCTTCTGGAGGTTTTGGTGATTTTGAAACAGTTGGGCCTATCAATATTTCATGTTTAGATGGATCAATTAATATTGCATTTTTATATGAAGGATCTGATCCAAGTGCAACGACTAGATATCATGTTGATAATTTTACGGTAACAGGAAATTAATAACATATTTTAATTAATAAAAAAGGCTGTGATATTTATCACAGCCTTTTTT
>JAHRWC010000218.1 GCA_019090365.1 Flavobacteriaceae bacterium | reverse complement strand
TTTTAAATTTGCTTTTCCAACATTAGAAAGTGCTTTACAAAATTTAATAGAAAAATAAGTATGAGTTTTTTAAATGCAGAGTGGAGAAAATTAGTTTTGGCAAATTTTAGCATAAATGCATCCGTATTAAAAGAGCATGTCCCTTTTGGAACCGAATTAGATTTAAGAGACGGAAAATGTTATATAAGCTTAGTTGGGTTTATGTTTAAAAACACAAAACTATTAGGAGTAAAAGTTCCATTTCATATAAATTTTGAAGAAGTAAACTTAAGGTTTTATGTAAAACGAAAAGTTGATAACGAATGGCGTAGAGGTGTTGTTTTTATTAAGGAAATTGTACCAAAACCTATGTTGACTTTTGTGGCAAATACAGTATATAATGAACATTATGAAACCTTACCAATGAAGCATAAATGGGAAGAAAAAAACAAACAACAAATCGTAAATTATGCTTGGAAGAAAAATGCAGCATGGCAGTCACTTGAAGTTAAAACCGAATTAAATGCAAAAGAAATACCTGTAGGTTCTGAAACCGAATTTATTACAGAACATTATTGGGGATATGCATTTTTAAATGCACAGAAAAGTAATGAATATGAGGTTACACACCCTAGATGGAAAGCCTATCCAGTTATAGATTATACTATTAATGTAGATTTTGGTATTACCTATGGAGAACAGTTTGCTTTTATGAATAAAATGGAACCAGTTTCAGTAATGCTTGCGGAAGGATCTGAAATTACAGTTGAAAACAAATCAACCCTTAGATAATAATTAATCAATCTTAAAGTTTATATAAAAAACATACTCTTATATCTATTTGAAAATAAGTATATTGTAACAGTTATAAAAATCACTAAACACTAAACATATGAAAAAATCAATTTTTATTGGCATACTTGTTGCCTTAGTATCTTTGAGTTGCGTCGACGATTCAAAAAAGAAAGAAGAAGAACAAAAAAAGTTAGAGCTTCAAAAAGAAATCAAAGCAATTGATTCAACAGTTGTTGAGCTTGAAAAAATCAATGAAGATATTTTAAAGTCAACTGAAGAATTAGATGAATTATTAAAAGATTTATAAACTAAATTAGAAATACAAAGATGAAAAATAAAATATTTACACTAGTATTAATGGGAGTATTTGCTCTATTTAGTACGTCAAGTTTTGCCCAATCAGGCGAGTCTCAATCTGGAGCAGTGCCTAAATCTGGGAATGAGGTTGTTAAAAAAGTTAAAAAAGAAAAAGTTGATCAAGAGCGTAAGATTGTTAAATCTAATAAGAAAGCTATTGAAAAAGATGTCGATAAGAAAGTAAAAGACATTAAAAAAGAGGGTGAGAATACATTGTCTGATGGAGATAATGTTATTAAAAAAGGAGCACCAGATAAATTAGATAAAGAGAAAAATAAAGTTAAGTCTGACCTTAAGGAAAAGAAGGAAAATATTAAAAATGATTTTGGTCAAGAAACAGCTAAACTAGCTAGAGCAAAAGAAATGGAAAAAAAGAAGCAACTTAAGGCTTCTCTTAAAAGTGGAAACACAAAAGTTGTTCAAGCTAAAGATCGAATTAAAGAAGCTAAGGAAAAACTTTCTTTAGAAAAAAAGAATATGACTGAAGAAGCTTATAATGAAAAGGCTTCTAAAATTGAAAAAGCAGAACTTTACGTAAAAAAATTAGAAGATAAATTAAGTAGTGCTGGAGCAGTAAAACAATAATTTTCTTTTAAAAATATTAAAAGCCTTAAAGAATTTTCTTTAAGGCTTTTTATTTATAAGAAATTTGATACATCAGGATAAGGCATCAATGAGCTTGTTAGTATAGCTATACTGTCTTTAGCTATAAGCGTGATGCTAATTAAAATTGCTACAACTAAAATTGCTACAGAAATATTATTCTCTTTTATTTCTTTAAATTCATTGACTCCTGTTGTTAATACAGAGAA
This sequence comes from Flavobacteriaceae bacterium, assembly GCA_019090365.1. Classification (GTDB taxonomy): domain Bacteria; phylum Bacteroidota; class Bacteroidia; order Flavobacteriales; family Flavobacteriaceae; genus Marifrigoribacter. Next base: position 2,123 of record JAHRWC010000218.1, on the reverse strand, counting down.
TAGTAAAAAAACCGAAGTGTTTATAAAAATAGCAATGATAAATCCAATAAGAAGATATAATCCAGAATATTGTATGATGGTCCCCATGTCTGCAGTTTCAGCTTGAGTTGTTGACAATCGGATTACATTATTTATAGAAGGTAATATTTCACTTAAAATAATACCAATCGATAAAACAATACCAGAAGTGAAAATGGTAAAGGCTAAATTATCACCTCTTAAATCTTCATTTCTGAAGAAAAACCATTTCAATATTTTATACGATATAAATATTATTACAACCGAAATACATAGCGATAGTATAATTTCAATTAGAGATAGTGTAAAGAGTTGTGTATTCATAATTTATTTATTTGCTAGTTAGTACTACATTCCAGTGTTTAACATCATTAAATTCTCTTGAAAGCTTTCCAATTTCAAAATATTTAGCTGTGGTTTCCCAAAGAACATATCTTTTTCCGTTATGTAATTTGTATAATCCACTTGAAGGAATATTGACTCCTAAAATGGAATGACGATAAAAGTCGCTATTTACAATAGCAACATCGTAATTAAAATGTTTTAAAATACTATAGATAATTACGGTTCTGGTGTCACAATCTCCTTTTAGTGTTTGAACAAAAGAAACTGGATTTTGAATTCCGTATTTAATATTACCAATACAACAATCTGGACAATCTACTAAAACACGTTTTATAGAGCCTTCATACGAATCGGCTGACAAGCATTTGCCCTGAAAGACTAAAGAATAAGGAATATCCTGAATGCAGCTTACAACCATTTCAGCAAACTCCATCTGATTAAGATTCTGGCTTTTGTTTATTTCAGTAAATGTTTCCATTACAAGATCTAAACTTGGAGTGTCAGTTCTATCAATATAATCATATAGATTACCCCAAAAATTCCCGCCAGAAGGAGGCTTGTAACTATTAATATGTTTATCTAAACGCAGATAATCACTTTCTCTAACGGTAAGATTTCCGGAATAATTATTTCCATAATTATCTTTCCATTTTCTACTGCTTGTAAAAACTTTAACAGTGTCTTCCGTTTCAACCTTTGTGCCTTCTTTTACAGCTTCTTCCTTTTTAAAAGTTGCTTCTTCTTCGGAATAATTTTCAAGATTATTCATTAAAAATTTTCCAAACATTTGAAGAAAAAATATAAAAAAGAATACAAAAATGCTGTTAGCAATTGCAGCTTTCACAGAAGGTTTGCCAAGCATTTTGTTGATTAAAAGAATAGCAAGTAATACCGATATTAGAGTGGTGAAGAACCCTGAAAAATTAAAAACTGTTTCAACTATTCCAAAACTTAGTAAAGAAAATATTCCTACAAGAAACACCCATAAGCATCCGTTTTTATTTTTTTTACTTCCTGTTTTCATTATTGAACCATTAAATTACAACCTCTAATGTCGCTTACGTCAAATCTACCTAAAATTTCGAAACTTTCATCATTATATACTTTTCCTAAATCTTGAGTAGCAATAAAAGAGCAAGAATGGTAGTTTGCTAAATCGATAATATTGATCCCTCCAGTTTTACCTTTTACTAAAGATAGTGCGTCTTCAGTATCGCGAGTAAGTACTTTCATCCAAGAAGGGCATTTATAAATTCCTTCTCCTATTGAGTAGGCTTGTGAAAGTAATTCGGTCATTCCATATTCACTATAAATCTTTGAAACTCCAAATCCTTTTTTTAATATATCATGAAGTTCTTCTTTAACCATTTCTCTTCTCTTTCCTTTCATTCCACCTGTTTCCATTATAATTGTATGCTTTAATTTAAATGGTTGTTTTTCGATTAAATCCAATAAAGCATAAGAAACTCCAAGTAGTAATGTCTTCTTCCCAGATGCTTCTAGCTGATTTAGTTTTTCAATTAATTCAGTTGTATTATGGAGGTAGAAACCACTTTCAGGGTTTTTACTTTTCTGAATTAAATCGTTCACCATATAAACTAATGAAGAGCCATCTCTTTCAAGATACGAAGGAAGTAACGCTAGGATTACAAAATCTCTTGGATTTCCAAAGAATTGTTGAAAGGCATATGTAAAGCTTTCTTTATATAAATTTAAGTCTGATATATAATGCTTGCTTAAAACACTACCTGTGGTACCGC
>JAHRWC010000217.1 GCA_019090365.1 Flavobacteriaceae bacterium | reverse complement strand
TTGCCTACAAACCTATAATTTTATATTATGACTTTAAAATCTAAATTTAAACTACTAACAGTAGCACTATTATTATTTGCCACACTTTCAAATGCACAAAAAAAAGCGCAACCGTTTATAATTTCTGATGATGTAGCAATAGAAAAGTATCATGATCGTGATGATCTTGAAGATATGCAAAAAGGAGATCTTCTTGCATTATACAATAGACGAATAGAAGTAATCATTAAAATACTACCTAATATTGCATTTGCTACAAAACCAGGAGTCACGATGAGTTCTTTGGGAATTCCAAACACCAAAGAAAACCGAAATGCACTAGAAGAAAACATTGAAGCAACGAGCACATATTTTGAAAACACTATTGAGTTTCAGAAGATTGTACTTCCTTATTCTGACAAAAGCAACTTAATTTCAGCCATATTGTTTTATGAAGAAACGTTAAAAGCATTACATACTTATGATGATTTTAATTAGTTTCATCATTTTTGACAATGTTAAAAATTCCTACAAAAAATATTACAAATGTTAAAATTAATAACCGTTTAACGAAAATATATGTATTTAATGGATTAAAAATAATTTAAAACATTAAATTGTAGTCCTAAAGTAATCGTAATTTATATGAAAAAAAACTACCCCATCGTTATATTTTTTCTCCTATTCCCCTTTTTGTGTTTATTTTCTCAACAAGAAAAAGGAATAAACGGTAGCGAAAATTGGTTGAATATTTGGACCGAATTTAATTCGAGTGTCGTAAAATATCCTGAACCCACACAAATTATTTCTGGTAAAATCACCAAAGATACAAAGCTATATAAAAAAGAAACGTATCTCTTATTAGGAAATGTATTTGTAACTGATAGTACAACAATTACCATAGAACCTGGAACTATAATACTTGGAGATTATAAATCGAAAGCATCATTAGTTATCACAAACGGTTCTAAAATTATAGCTGAAGGAACTCAAACAGATCCAATTGTTTTTACTTCTAACCGAGATGTTAGGAAAGCGGGAGATTGGGGAGGTATTTTTATTTTAGGGAATGCACCAGTTAATACCATAGATGAACAAACTGAATTGGAATATGACCTTAATCCTTCATCTTCAAAAATGATTCTTTATGGAGGAAGTGAAGTGACAAGTAATTCTGGAGTTATAAAATATGTAAGAATAGAATATGCTGGAAAGAGAGCCAAAAATAAAAGCTATTTTAACGGGCTAACTCTTGCTGGAGTAGGTAGTTTAACTGTTCTTGAGAATATTATGGTTAGTTATAGTGAAGGTAGTTCATTCCAAGTACTTGGAGGAAATACAGATCTTTACCAACTTGTATCTTTTAGAGCAAAAAGGAACGACTTTAAATTTAATTTTGGCGCACAATCAATTCTATCAAATTCATTAGCTATAAAATCACCTTATCATACTGCTTCGGGAAAAGTTAGTAGTATCTATATAGCATCTTATAATGAAAAAGAGGAAGTGGATCCTACAAAAAGGAGTACATACCTTGATGCAAATAACCTAACTCTTTTAGTTTTAAGTAAAAATCTAGAAAATGACAAGAAAATAGGCTTAGTACATGAAGCTATGTATGTTAAAGAAGGAGCTTCCTTTTCAATAAATAAATCTATTTTTTCTGGTTTTAATCCAGCAGTTGTATTAGATAATAAAATACATATCAATAATGAGAATCTTCTTAAGATGCAATTTACCAATATGTATTTTAATAATTGCAAGGGTAATATTTTTACTGAAGAAGTTCCTAATAATGAGGATCTAGAAAATTGGTATGGTAATAACGCATTTTCCAATGTTTACGCTCGGGGTTCAAACTCTGAAACCTTTATCGACGTAGATAATTTAGATAACCCAGACTTTAGACTGCGAATCAATAAAATTATAGCAATTAGCCTGCCTGAGGAATAATTTACTCTACATAATTAAACCCTTACCTATATCTTAATATTTACTAGATATGGGGCTTTAGCTATTGATAAATTGTAATTAATTTAAAAAACATTTAGGTGGTAAAAAACACTTTATATAAAAATTTATATTTCTTAGCCCTGCTTTTAATGATTTTATTCATTGAAAAAATGGAAGCTCAGGTTGTTATTGGAACACCCAATCTTCAGTTCACCCAAGCTTGTGCTAATGAAACATTTAATACTTATACAGTAAACTTTGTATTTAGTCCAGAATCGGGAATAGAATCAACTAATCAATTTATTCTTGAAATGTCAGATGCTGAAGGCGATTTTTCCAACTCAACTATTGTTTTCACTTCAAACCCAGGAGCTATAACCACATCACCAGCCTCAATAGACTTTTCTATACCAATGGACACAGCAGGCGAATCTTATAAAATTAAAATTCGAAGCAGCCACCCAGTTGCATCAAGCACAGCCTCTATAAGTTTTTCAGCATATTATAAAATACAGGATAGCCCTTTTACAATTAATAACTTAAATCAAACCGCAAACTTTTGCCCAGGAGGAAGCTACCTTCTTACAATCGATAATCCAGGAACAGGGAATAATGATTCGCCCTTAAATTACCCTTTCCTAACCTTTAACTGGTTTAAGGAAACGAGCCCTACAACTTCCATTTTTATAGCTCAAAGTCCTACGCTATCGGTAAGCCAAGAGGGAACCTATTTCGTTGAGACCAATTATGGTACTTGTACATCCAACTCTTTTTCGAATCGAGTAACAGTATTAGAAGCTACATCCGATGAGGAGGTATTTGCAAGCATAGAGTCAAGTGAAGGAAACCCATTTTGCGCTTCAGAAGGGCCTACAGTTTTGAGTACTGCACAAGGAAATGGCTACCAATGGTATAAAGAAGGAGCCCCAATATCAGGAGCTACTAGCCAAACTTATGTGACTTCAGAATCTGGAGCCTATTCGGTGATCGTAAATTTTGGAAGTTGTGAAGCAACTGGAAATATTGATTTAGAAACCGGAGCTTTTACAAGTAGTTTAGATGTTCCAGAGGAAAATTTGTTAGAAGATGGAAATACGTTAAGTGTAACAGTTTCTACTACTGCAATTAATCCAGAATTTCAATGGTTTTTAAATGATGAAGAGATTCCCAATGCTACTCAAAGCATATTTAATGTAACAGACTTTGGTAACTATAAAGTAATTATAACTCAAACAAATAACTGTAATACAACGAATGAACTTACATTTTTGGTAGAAGA
>JAHRWC010000216.1 GCA_019090365.1 Flavobacteriaceae bacterium | reverse complement strand
GCATTGCCATATGATGCCCACAATAATGACATCGCAATTGATTTTTATATTGATGATAAGTTAAGCTTACATCACAATTTGGACATTGCGGCGACACTCCACATGTTGTACATTCCACCACTGGAGAATATCCTCTTCTATTCTGAAATAAAATAACTTGTTCGTTATTCTCAAGCGCTTCTTTTATTTCCTCTATCAAACGATCACTAAAATGACCCTTCATTTGTTTCTTTCGGTGCTTCTCTTTTATATCTACCAATTCTATAGCTGGCATCAACACATTTCCGAAGCGTTTTTTTAAATTGACCAATCCATATTTCCCTTCTTTAGCATTAAAATAACTTTCCAAAGAAGGAGTTGCTGAACCCATCAATATTTTTGTTTCATGCAATTTTGCTAAAACAATAGCACTATCTCTTGCATGATATCTTGGAGCTGGATTATACTGTTTAAATGTAGTTTCATGCTCTTCATCAACAATGATTAAACCTAAATTACTAAAAGGCAAAAACAACGAAGACCGAGCTCCTATAATAATTTGAGCTTTTGGTTTATTTTCTAATACATTTTTCCATACTTCAACACGCTCGTTAACAGAATACTTTGAATGATACACCGAAATTTTTTCTCCAAAATATTGTTGTAATCTTGATATCAATTGTGTGGTTAAAGCAATTTCAGGAAGCATATATAATACTTGTTTCCTTTCTGAAATCAACTCCTTGATAAGTTGTACGTATACTTCAGTTTTACCACTAGAAGTAACTCCGTGCAATAATGTAATGTCTTTTTTCTGAAATGAATCTTTTATTTCATTTAAAGCAACTTCCTGATCATTACTTAATGCCTTAATTTCTGAATTATCTCCTCCATCATATTCTATTCGATCTTTCTGAATAAAATACTCTTCTAATATTCCTTTATTAATAAGTGACTTCAACACTGAAGCAGTTACTTCGCTTTTTCTTTGAAGAAATAAGGACTCAACCGGCTTTTTATCTTGCGCCGAGAGCATAAATAAAGTCATTAAAACTTGCCTTTGTTTTGGAGCTCTAGTAAGGGTTTCAAGTAATTCTTTTAATTTTTCTTCTGAAGTATATTCAACAGATAGCTGAATATATCTTTTTAATTTGGGAGTATATTTTTCATATACTTCTTCTTGCACTTCTATAATACCTTTTTCAAGTAATTTCTGAATTACTACGACTACATTCTTTCTATCAAGAATAGAACGTATGTCATTTATATGTATAGAAGATTGATGCAGTAAAGCTTCATACACTAAAAATTCATCATCACTTAATTTAGTTTCATTTCTTTCTTCTTTAGAAACAAGCGAAATTATTGTTTCACTTTCAAGTAAAAAAGCATTAGGCAATGCTGCTCTCATCACTTCTCCCATTGAACACATATAATAGGATGCGATCCATTGCCAATGTTTTAATTGAAACAAATTAACAATTGGAGCATTATCTAAAATCTGATCGATTGATTTAGTTTCGTATGCAGGAGGATCATCTTTATGAATTTTAATTACTAACCCAGTATAGATTTTAGTCTTTCCGAAAGGGATTGCAACACGCATTCCAATATCAAGCAAACTAACTTGCTCCTCTGTTACATGATATGTAAAGGCTTGCTGTAAAGGTATTGGAAGAAGTACGTCTATAAAATACAAAAGATCAGCATTTTTGATTTTTCAATGTCTTCAAGGTAGCATTTAGTTCAAATCCAAGCAATAATAAATTTGAATTTATCCAAATGTAAAGCATCATAATTAGTAAAGCTCCAATAGAGCCATAAAGTTCATTATAATTAGAGAAATTTTCGATATAAATTCCAAATAAATAGGTCGTCAACATGAATAATAAGGTCGTTACTAAGGCTCCAATAGAGAAAAATCGTATGGTTTTACCTTCTTTAATTCCGTAGTAATAAAGTATTGCTATTACCATATAAATTAATACCACAAAAATAATATACCGTATTGTAGAAATCCAAAATACATCGTTACTTATTATATCTTCAGTCTTTAAAGTTCCTATAATATATTCACTATACACAATGATTACTACTGTTACAAGAAGCATTAAAGCTAAGAATACTGAAACTACTAGGGCTACAAAATATTGTCTTATAAAATTTCTATTGATTCTAACATGATACGAATATTCAAACCCACTAAAAATAGCATTAATACCATTAGACATTAATAAAATGGCTAATATAAATACTGCCGAAAGTAATCCTCCTCTTGGATTAGCTGAAATATCTTCAATGATAGGCAAAAAGAATTCGGTAGTTTGAGGTGGCAATATCCCTTCTATAAACAATAGAAATTTTTCATGAAAATTATCAATTGGCACAAAGGGAATTAAATTCAGAAGAAAAAGTAAAAAAGGAAATAATGCCATAAAAAAGCTAAATGCAATTGACCCAGCTCTTGTTGAAAAAGTACCTTCTATAATTCCATACACATAGTTTTTTACTAAATCGAATAAAGACAAGCCTCCAAAACCTGGTAACTTAATTTTTTTACAAATAAGTATGATTTGCCTTATTACAGGAATTTTTAAAAGGATCTCTTCGACATCTCTCATACTGCTTTCAGGCTTAAATCCATATTATGTACAGAATGTATTAAAGCGCCACTTGAAATATAATCGACACCACATTCTGCATATTGCCTAGCTGTATCTAACGTAATTCCACCACTTGACTCTGTTAAACATTTATCTCCAATCAAAGCAACTGCTTTGCGAGTATCTTCATAATTGAAATTATCAATTAATATTCTATAGACACCTTCAGATTGTAGGATTTCCTCAATTTCTGAAAGGTTTCTTGCTTCAACTATAATTTTCAGATTTAAATAATTATTCTTTAAATATTGTTTTGTTTGTTCAATCGCCTTAGTAATTCCGCCACAAAAATCGATGTGATTATCTTTTAGCATAATCATATCATATAAAGCAAAACGATGGTTTTCTCCACCACCAATCTTTACAGCCCATTTTTCAATGGCTCTCGCTCCTGGTGTAGTCTTTCGAGTATCAAGAATTTTGGTTTTTGTACCTTCTAATAACTGAACATATTTATTGGTCTTAGTAGCAATAGCACTCATACGTTGCATTGCATTAAGCACCAAACGTTCGGCCTTAAGAATCGATTGTGAATTTCCAGACACATAAAAACAAATATCTCCATAAGACACTTTACTTCCATCTTTAATTTTAATATCCATTTGTAAACCTGGATCTACATATTCAAATACTTGGCGAGCAAAATCAATTCCAGCAATGATTCCATCATCTTTAACCAAAAGTTTTGCTTTGCCTTGAGCATCTTCAGGAATGCTTGCTAGTGTACTATGATCTCCTGCTCCAACGTCTTCACGAATCGCATTAACAATAATAAGATCTATTTCTTTATTAAATTTTGCTTCAGAAATCATGGTTATTAGTTTTTAGCTAAATTAAGGAAAAGATAAAAAGACCGAAAGGGAAAGCGCTAATAATTAAAGAAGCTTATACTTTAATCGTATTTTTGTTTCTGAATTAATTTTACATGAAAATAACCTTACTTGCCATTGGTAAAACCGATCACAAACAATTGCAACAATTAATTGATGAATACACGAAACGATTAGGGTTTTATGTTTCTTTCAATTTTATCGTTATTCCTGACATTAAAAATGTGAAAAATCTTTCTGAAACACAACAAAAGCAAGCAGAAGGAAATGAAATACTGAAACGTACAGCTACATCAGATACTTTAGTGTTATTAGATGAAAATGGCAAAACATATAGTTCTGTAGGGTTTTCAGAGTTTCTTCAGAAAAAAATGAACAGCGGACTTAAAAACCTAGTATTTGTAATAGGTGGCCCATATGGTTTTAGTGAGGATATTTACAAACGTGCCAATGGAAAAATATCACTTTCTTCTATGACATTTTCACACCAAATGGTACGCTTATTTTTTATAGAACAATTATATAGAGGGTTTACTATTTTAAGAAACGAACCATATCACCACAGATAAATTATTGAGCAGGCTTTTTAGCAATCATAGATTTTACATCCTTATCGAATAAGTAAAATCCACTTTTTTCATCACCAATTAAATTAATTTTATCTAAAATTGTACGAGCTGTTGCTTCTTCTTCAATTTGTTCAGCAACGTACCATTGTAAGAAATTATGTGTAGCAAAATCTTTTTCGTCAAAAGTTATAGACACTAAATCGTTAATAGAATTAGAAACAAACACTTCATGTTCTAAAACTTCTTCAAACATCTTTTTAGGAGAAGTGTACTCTGTAGTTGGTTTACTTAACTCTGAAACAATTGCTTTCCCTCCGCGTTCAATCAAATATTTTAATAAACGTAACATATGCTCACGTTCTTCATCAGCTTGTGCAAACATAAATTCTGCAACCCCTTCAAATCCTTGAGATTCTGCCCAACAAGCCATTGACAAATAAATTTGTGATGACTCAGCTTCAATTCTAATCTGTTTGTTTAAAGCACTTTCAATATTTTCAGACAGCATAATTATAGTTTTTAAGAACTACAAAATTAAGCTATTTTAAGATTGAAACAAAGATGTTATAGCCTCTAAATTTTTAAAACAATAATAAACAAGGTAGATATTTAATAAAAACTATTTCACAACCATTTTAGTATTAT
>JAHRWC010000215.1 GCA_019090365.1 Flavobacteriaceae bacterium | reverse complement strand
TATCTATTTTAAATCCTTCAAGAACTTTCAGGTCTGGAATTTTCAATAATTCACTCACCAATAAAGCATGAACAGCAACCGCAAGCATCTCTTTTTCTTCTGGAATAACTGAAATCTTTATATCATCTTTCAATTTTTGGTTTAATTCTCCAGGTTTAAAATCTGCTCGAACACCACTTTAATAATCACCCATTTGTTCCTCATCAATTTTTACAAAGCTCTCTGTATAATTTTGCACATAATGAGATCGAGGGATGGTATAATCAACTAAATACTCAACGGATGCAATTTTGGAAATTCCGTATTTATATTTAAATCCGTTTCCATATGAGCTTTTAGGGATATTTTCAAATCTAGCGACCAAAGATATTGTCTTCTCTATATTCTCACGATTACTCAATCGATATACCGTAACATTATTAGTAATTTCTATATATTCTAACTTTTGTTGATTCTTTGAAATTTTTCCTTTAAAAGTTACAACCTCATCTCTTGTTGAACCCATATCACGTACAATCATTCCTGAGAATACACCTTTGTTAATTTGCATATTCTTAGTATTCATATTAACCTGAATAGTGAGTTTCTTTTCAGGATCATCTCTCTGTTTTTTTGTACCATCTTTGAAATTCAATTCTTCTTGATAATCAACAATAATCGGAATGTACATAACACCATTAAAAGAATGATAATCATTATTTATTTGAGCATATATTATTTCATTAATAAAACATAAAAAAATAATACATACTGCAAAGCTAAATTTTGAATGAATCATATTTTAATTCTTTTATTATACTCCTCTTTTGTTACAAACAAGAGTTTTTCAAAATTAACCAAGTCGGCAGGCCCATCAACAGATCCACTTAATTCGATTTCTTCACCTTCTTTAAATGATTTTTTAGAGAAAGAACTTTCTCCCATAACTCCATTCTTTCTAGTTAATTGATTACCATCAACATCAACAGCTTTGATATAAGCAAATAATCGTTTTGGATAATTTTTTGTCATTGTAACATTCGCTTTAAATTCAATGCGAGTATCTGAACATCTTTTAACTGCAATATCTTTTATTGTAAATGGATATTCACTTATCATTTCAAATGGGATGTTATTTATAGGGTGAGCTACTAAATGTTCTTCTACTTTTTTTTCAGCTTCTTCTTCGAGTATTTCTGATTCTTTATACAATTTAAAAGCTTTATCCTGATCTGTATTCAGTTTAATTTCTTCTTTTTTAGCTACCATCTTATCTGAGTAGTTTTTTGCAATTCCAGGTAATTCACCTAAATGTTCATTTGTTGAAACAGAATCACTTCCTCCACCACAGCTTGTAATTAAGAAAAATGCCAAAAAAGCAACTGCAGCATAGCTAAATGCGTGTAATAAATTTTTCATGATATTGTAATTAATGGTTAATACTTTTAAAATTTCAAGTAGTGGATATTTTTAAAAGCAATGATTAGAGTTCCATTAATAAACAATTGTAAATTAATTGTACATATTTTCTATTTTTTATAATAGATAAATTGAGTTTTTATTTTTAAGTCTCTATTTATTTTTTAAAAGAAAAACAAACACATTTTATAATTGTTCTAATAAAAAATTAATTAAATCGGTAGTTGTAACTATCCCAACAAGTCTAATTCCATCTACAACAGGAATAGCGTGAAATTCTTTTTTTGAAAGAATTTCAGCCACATGCTTAACTGTATCAGCAGAGCAAACACTGACCAAATTTTTTGCCATAACTTGCTCAATCGTAAACATATTGTAGACAATAGTATCTACACTTTCTTCATCTTCATCTATTGCGTCGGCAAAACTAATTCGGAGTAAATCTGAATAGCTTAACATTCCAATAATTGAAACACCTTCAACCACAGGAATGTGTCTAATTTTATGTTTTTTAAACAATAATTCTGCTGTTTCTAAACTATCGGCATTATTTAATGTGACTACCTTTTTAGTCATTATTTCTGAAATGGGTGTTTTTCTTTTCATAACAGCATTTTTATTACATATAAAGGTCGTTAACACTGTTATCAAATTTTATGATAATAGTCATGTAGTCACTTAGAATTATTCTAAAAAAGAAATAAAATCATAAATAAATATTAAAAATCTCATTCAATTAAAATAAATAATTAACTTTGTATTTCAAAGTACTTTTATTATGAGTGAAAAAGAATATTTAAATGACATTCGTGAGATTAAAAATTTAATGAATCGTTCTTCTCGATTTATATCTTTAAGTGGTCTTTCTGGAATTTTTGCAGGAATTTATGCAATTATAGGAGCATTAGTTGCTTACTTTTTTATTTTTCCAAACAACTCAGAACTGATAACTTTGCATAGTTGGAATTTTAAACTCTTACTTATAATATTAACACTCGTAGCGATATTTAGTGTTGTTACGGCATTGTTTTTAACTACTAGAAAAGCTAAAAAGAACAATGAAAAAGTGTGGGATGACACTACTAAAAGGCTTTTAATTAATTTTTTAATTCCATTATTAACAGGTGGAATATATATTATTATTAAGCTTAACAGTCAGCATTACGGGCTTACTGCTTCGCTTATGCTTATATTTTATGGATTGGCTTTAGTAAGTGCTTCAAAATATACCCTAGGAAATGTAAAATATTTAGGATATTTAGAAATTATAATAGGACTTATATGTGCTGCATTACCAGGATTTGGGTTTTGGTTTTGGATTTTAGGTTTTGGTGTTTTACATATACTTTATGGAAGTATGATGTATCTACAAGAAAAAAAACAATAAAGCGTGGGAATTATAGACAATATAAATAAGCTTTTTGATCACCGTATCAGACTAGGCATTATGTCAATTCTAGTGGTTAATGAATCTGCCGATTTTGTTCGTTTAAAAGAATTATTAGGAGTTACAGACGGTAATTTAGCTAGCCATGCAAAAGCCTTAGAAAAAGCTGAATATATTAAAGTTGAAAAAACATTTATAGGCAGAAAACCTAACACTCGATATTATGCCACTAAACAAGGCAAGATTGAATTTAAAAAACACATTACAGCACTTGAAAAATTAATTAAAAAGTAAATGAGCACTAAAACAACATCACATTTTTTTTATCTATCTACTTTGTATTTCAAAGTACTTTCATTATCAACAATAAGGAAACGTTTAATCGTTTGGCTCTTTGATCATTCCCAAAAAATATACACACAATTATTTAAAAATCATAAATCCTGGGGGCTTTCAAAAAAAGATCTTCTATTATATCCATCAAAAAGTTTAGGAAAACATTTGGGTGAATTTTTAGACAAGTATGGGTTTGAATTAATACCAAAAGTAGAACGCCATGACGCATACCATACACTCACTGGTTTTGGAATAAATGTAGAAGATGAAATTGCCCTACAATATTTATGCTTCGGTAATGGAAAAAGAAGTCTTTACCTCTATGGAGCAATATTACTAGGCACTTGCATTCTTCCAGATTACCTCCCCTATTATTTAAAATCATTCAGAAAAGGTAGAAAAGCCTATTCATTTCACCAATACGATTATAGAACATTGCTTCATATTCCTATAAAAGATTTACGGAATATGTTTTTAATTCATCCTAACTCATAATTATGCTTACTTTTAAATTATCACAATACTCTGCAACATTTTTCTTTACTGTAGGTTCTTCATTATTTGTTACACATCTACTTGCAAGAGATTTTATGCCAATAATTATAATTGGATTATACTTTGTAATCTTTTCTATATTCTATAATTCATTTTTAGTTATTGTGCACATTATTGCTTTAATCATAAATAAAAATAGATTAGAATCTATAAAAAGCATCATAGTCCTTTGCTTAAATATTCCAGTTACCATCCTTTATCTCAATATCATTATCTAAAAATCACATAATATGAAAAAACTAAAACCCTATTTAATCTTTACAGCTTTGCTATTTATTTACAGTATACTAGCTAATGTTCTTATTATTAAAACCTCGAAGAAATACCTCTACTCTTCTACAGAAGAAATACCAAAAAATAAGATAGGTTTATTGCTTGGCACAGGTAAATATAATTCAAATGGTGCTGTTAATTTATATTATAAAAATAGAGTTGAAGCTGCTGTAAAATTATATAATTCAGGTAAAGTTGAAGCCATTTTAGTAAGTGGTGATAACAGCCGAGTTGGCTATGATGAGCCTTCTATTTTTAAGGAAGATTTAATCTGTAGTGGAATTCCCTCTGATAAAATATTTCTAGATTTTGCTGGCTTTAGAACTTTAGATTCAGTTATAAGAGCAAAAAAAGTTTTTGGGTTGAATTCATTTACAGTGATATCACAAAAATTTCATAATCAAAGAGCGGTTTATCTTGCAAACAAATATCAAATTAAAACAGTTGCATTTAATGCTGAAGAAGTACATAATAACTATTCATTAAAGACTAAGGTCAGAGAATATCTAGCTAAAACAGTTGCAACAATTGATATTATTGTAAAAACAGAACCAAAATATTTAGGGGATCAAATAAAAATAGACTAATGAAATTAATTATTGAAAAGCATCAAATAAAAAATAGCTTATTTAACTTTCAAATAAAATATTTAATTATTGCTGTCGTATTATTTTTGGTAGAAGTTTATATCGCTTTGTATGTCAAACTACCTATAATAAGACACTTTTTTGGTGATGTTTTAGTAGTTATTTTAATCTATACATTCGTAAAAAGCTTCTTTAACTTTTCAGTAAAAGCTACAGCAATTGGAGTGTTAATTTTCTCATATTTAATTGAAATTTTTCAATACTTTAATGGCATACAATTACTAGGGTTACAAGATAATTATATTGCTAGATTAGTGATTGGAACTACCTTCACATGGAGTGATTTAATTGCATACTTAATGGGAGTATTAGTTGTTATTCTCTTTGAAAAAAGATGATAAATAACATATTATACTCTATACACATTTAATACTTTTACGGAATGAAATTAAAAAATAATCTTTCCGTATTCATTTTAATACTAATTTTCAATTACTCTTATTCTCAAATGAGAAAAACTGCAGATTTTGGAAAACCTACACAAAAAGAACTAGATTTAAAGACCTATGATAAAGATCCTGAAGCCTCAGGTGTTGTATTATTTGAAAGTGGAAATAATAAAATTGAATTAATTGATGGTTATATCAGATTAATTAAAAAAGTACATCGCAAAATAAAAGTGATCAATGCTAAAAATTTTGAGTCATATGCTACTATTGAAATTCCATATATAAAAGGCACCAATTCTAAAGAAAAAATCACTGATTTTAAAGCAATCACACATAACAATCAACTTGTAACTTATGTGACTGGAGATAAAGTGTTTGATATCGATATTAATGAGGATTGGTCCATGAAACGATTTACATTTTCAAATGTAAAAGATGGAAGTGTCTTAGAATATAAATACACGCTTATTTCTTCATTCTTTAACAATTTTGATGGCTGGGATTTTAAAGGCGAATTACCTAAAATGTATAGTGAATTTGGAATGGAGTTACCTGGTAACTTTATTTATAATAAATCATTAGTGGGGTCACATCCTCTTTATATTAATGAAGCAAAATTAAGAGAACATTGTTTTTCTATACCTGGCACTTTTTTAGATGCTAGCTGTGAAATTGGATTGTATGCAATGATCGATTTACCAGCATATAAAGAAGAAGATTATATGCTTTCAAAAGAAAACTACATTGAACGTTTGGATTTTGAATTAATGAAATATACCAATTATAAAGGGGAGAAAAAAATCTTTACAAAAAAATGGGAATATGTAGATCGTGAATTTAAAAACGACAATGAAATAGGGAGACAACTTAATCACAATGCATTTTTTAAAAATCAACTTTCAGAAGCTATACTTTCAAACCCAAATGAATTAGAAAAAGCAAAAGCAATCTATTACTTTATTCAAAAACATTATAATTGGAATAATTCATATAAAATGTATGAAAACATTAATGTGAAAAGAGCTTATGAAAAAAAATCTGGAACTATTTCAGAAATAAATTTATCATTAATTAATGCTTTACAAGCAGCAGATCTAGATGCAAAATTTGCAATGCACTCTACACGTGATAATGGATTACCAACTAAAGCATACCCTGTTTTAACTGATTTTAATTATTTATTAGCCTATTTAAAAATTGGTAATAAAACATACCTATTAGATGCTACTGATGGTTATTCCCCTTTTAATATCCTTCCTTTCAGAACACTTAATAAAGAAGTTAGGGTGATGGACAGAAAAGGCAGTTACTGGATGCCCATTGAGCCTCATGCAAAAAATGTAAATTTTATAAATGCTCAAATTTCTTTTAATGAAGATGAATCTATTATAGGAAATGTTAATGAAATACATACAGGATATCATGCCATATCACTTCGAAAATCTAATAATAATAAATCACATGACGAACGAGTTTTAGCCAAAGAAAAAAACGAAATAGATATTGAAATCACAAAATATAGTGTTGAAAATGAAAATAATTTAGAAGAACCTTATAAAGAAAAATATAACGTTTTATTTGATCCTGAAATAGCTGGAACAACACTTTATGTTAATCCATTTATCTTTCAAAAAAGTTTATTAGTAAATCCTTTTAAAGAAGAAAAAAGACAGTTTCCTATTGAATTTGGTTACCCATCAAGTAACACTTACCTTTTAAAAATAAATCTTGGTGATCAATACCAAGTTGATCAATTACCAAAAAGTAAAACAGTAAAACTACCAGAAAATGCAGGCTCCTGTACTGTAGCATATTCTGAAGCTAATGGTAGTATAAATGTACGTTTAAACTATAAATTAAACGCTTATAGCTTTAGTACAGATTACTATGAAACACTTAAAGAATTTTTTGAAAAAGTGGTGGAATTTCAGACCAAAGATATTATCGTATTAAAAAAGATTTAATCTTTTCCG
>JAHRWC010000214.1 GCA_019090365.1 Flavobacteriaceae bacterium | reverse complement strand
TGTTCATAAAATACCACAGGACCAATGTTGTTACGTACCATATCTGCTTGTCCAAATCCATTCTCCAACATAAAACTAAGTCGGGTATGGCTCATATAATTAATGTAAGCACTATTGGCTAAATGACGGTTGGCGTCAATATCATTCCATCGTACTTCAAATTCTTTAATATACATTCTAATTTTTTTTGCAAAACTAACGCAAAATATGCAATAGAAAATCTATTACAAGTGGAATTTACACTCTCACTACGAAGTTATATTACATATTTTGCGTTTATTTTCTTTCTGAAATGAATACTACCTTGAAATTCTGTCTCATATTTTGTTAATTTGTCATCAAATAGAATATTTGTCTTATGCCTATAGTTTCGAGTACGTATAATCCGCCTTGGATTTTTAAAAATGGGCATTTTTCTACCATATATTCAGCTAAAATTCGCCCTATTCCGAAGCTAATTCAGAAAAGAGAACGAGTACAATTATGGGATGGTGATTTTTTAGACATTGATTGGTCTTTTTCTGAAAAACCATCAAACAAGGTTGCAATCTTATTGCACGGATTAGAAGGAAACGCACAACGGACTTATATAAAAAGTTCAGGGAAACTACTGATAGAAAACGGTTGGGATGTTGCTGCGGTTAATTATAGAGGTTGTAGTGGTGAAGTGAATGAATCGTTTCAAACCTATAATGCAGGAAAAACCGACGATTTAGAAGCGGTAATAGATTTCATTCTTGAAAAAAACAGGTACGATGAAATTGTACTCATAGGTTTCAGTTTAGGAGGTAATTTATTACTGAAGTATTTAGGAGAACGAGAAACACTTCCGAAGCAAGTAAAAAAAGGAATTTCCATTTCTTCTCCCTTAAGTTTAAAAGGTTCATTGATTGCATTGCAAAAAAATGAAAACTGGGTCTATCGCACGTCTTTTTTATTAGATATGCGAAAAAAGTATAAAACTAAAATGGAGCGGTTTCCAGATAAAATGAACAAGGAAACACTGAAAAAAATAAAATCATTATTAGATTTCGATAATTTGTACACTGCTCCGGCACATGGTTTTAAAGATGCAGACGATTATTATGCTAAGAATAGTTGCCTTCAGTTTTTACCTAATATAAAAGTGCCAGTGTATCTTTTAAATGCTGAGAACGATAGCTTTTTATCTTCAGATTGTTATCCATTAGAGCTTGCTAAAAATTCAAAAACATTGTTTTTAGAAACTCCAAAATATGGAGGTCATGTTGGTTATCATATTAATAATTCGATCTATTATAGCGAGAAACGTAGCTTAGATTTTTTGAAGGATAGCTTCCATTAGTTGCTCTTTCATAACACGTATTTTCACTATCTTTGCCGTCTATAAAATGGATGTATGATTAAATCGATGACGGGTTATGGTAAGGCTTTAGTGCAATTACCTAACAAAAAAATTACAGTGGAGCTAAAATCTCTAAACAGTAAAAATTTAGATTTAAACGCTAGAGTTCCTTCTTCGTATAAAGAAAAAGAGCTTGAAATGAGAGGTAAAATTTCTAAATCTTTGGTGCGTGGTAAAGTTGATTTTGGTTTATATGTAGAATCTACAGGAGAAGATACTCAAACAAAGTTGAATGAAGTTGTGGTAAAAAACTACATGCAACAATTGTCGAATGTAGTGGAAGCAGAACAAACAGAATTGCTTAAAATGGCGATGCGTATGCCTGACACATTAAAGACTGAACGTGAAGAAATAGATGCTTCCGAATTTAATGAAATCAATCAAGCATTAGAAGAAGCTTTAGTTGCGATTAATAAGTATCGTTTAGATGAAGGCAAAGCAATGGAAGTTGATTTTGTAAAACGATCTAAAATGATTGCAGATTTGTTGGAAAAAATTAAAGAACTAGATGCTCAACGAATGGATAATGTAAGAGAGCGTTTGCGTAAAGCAGTGAGTGATTTAAAAGAAAATGTAGATGAAAATCGATTTGAACAAGAATTGATTTACTACCTAGAAAAGTATGATATCACTGAAGAAAAAGTACGTCTTAAAACACATTTAGATTACTTTAATGAGAGTCTTCAATCAGACGATTCCAACGGAAAAAAATTAGGTTTTATTTGTCAGGAAATTGGTAGAGAAATTAATACAATAGGTTCTAAATCTAACTTTGCACCGATGCAACAATTGGTAGTGCAAATGAAAGATGAGTTGGAAAAAATTAAAGAACAATCTTTAAATATTTTATAATGAAGGGAGGAAAATTAATTGTTTTTTCGGCACCTTCAGGAAGTGGAAAAACAACCATCGTTAGACATTTATTAAGGCAAGAAAATTTAAATTTAGAGTTCTCGATTTCGGCAACATCAAGAACACCAAGAGGAGACGAAAAGCACGGAGAAGATTATTATTTTATTGATTTAAAAGATTTCAAGCAACATATAAAAAACAACGACTTTTTAGAATGGGAAGAAGTATATCGTGATAATTTCTATGGAACTTTAAAAGAAGAAGTAGAACGAATTTGGGCATTAGGAAAAAATGTAATTTTCGATATCGATGTAGTAGGAGGATTGCGTATTAAAAAGAAGTTCCCAAATAAAACATTAGCAGTTTTTGTAAAACCACCAAGTGTGGATGAGCTTAAAATTCGTTTAAAGAAAAGAAAGACTGAAAGCGACGAAAAAATAAATATGCGAATTGCAAAGGCTTCCGTTGAGATGGCTACTGCGCCTCAATTCGATTTTATTATTGAAAACGATACACTTGAAGTTGCATTAAAAGAAGCGGAAGCTTTAGTTTCAACACATATTCAAAAATCGAGTTCTGAAGAAGAATAAAAATGGATTCTAAAAAAAACATAGGATTGTATTTTGGTACATTTAACCCAATTCATGTGGGACATTTGACCATTGCCAATCATATGGTAGAATTTTCAGATTTAGATGAAGTGTGGATGGTGGTAACGCCTCATAATCCACATAAAAAAAAGAAAACCTTATTAGAGGACAACCATCGTTTAAGCATGGTTCGTATTGCGTTGGAGGATTATCCAAAATTAAAAGCGAGCAATATTGAGTTTGATTTACCTCAGCCTAATTATACCGTAAATACCTTAACTCATTTAGAAGAAAAATATCCTTTACATGCTTTTTCATTGATCATGGGTGAAGACAATTTAAAATCGTTTCATAAGTGGAAAAACTATGAAGTAATTTTAGAAAACTACTCGATATATGTGTATCCAAGAATTTCTGAAGGAACTGTAGAACATCGTTTCAAAGATCATTCTAAGATCACTAAAGTGAATGCTCCAATCATGGAAGTATCATCTACTTTTATTCGTAAAGCAATTTCAGAAGAAAAAAACATTAGACCCTTATTGCCTCAAAATGTATGGGAGTATTTAGATGAAATGAATTTCTATAAATAGACTTTATTCTTTCACTATTTTTTTAGTGATAATTCCTTGCTCAGTTTCAATTTTTACAAATAACAATCCATCACTAAAATTTGAAACATTAATAGATTCAAAATCTTTGGTTTTATTGACAACTAGCCTTCCTAATGTATCATAAACTTGAATGTTTGAGACTTGAATATTATCTATAATACTAATTTGTAAAATGTCTTTAACTGGGTTTGGATGAATTGAAATACTTGAACTTAAAAGATTTTCATTTAGTCCTAAACTGCTCTCTCTTACAAGATAAAATCCTCCAGGATAATTATCATCATTATAGCTTAAAGCTGAAATAAGAATATTACCACTTTCAAAATACGGGTATGCACTCCAAGCACCATCAAAACCAGCAGAATCTGTAGGAGGATATACATCAAAATATCCTATTTCAGTGAGATTACCATTGGCTAAATCAGCCATATCTAATACTCGCATCCCTGCAGAATAATTGGCTAAATAATATTTATCACCTAAAACATATCCATTATGATCTGTAGCAGGTGTAGGGCCAAAATACTCTGATGTTTGTATAGGGTTGTCTAAATCTTCAAAATCGAATATAATTGTACGTGTATTACTACCAGTATCTACTTCATCAAATTCGTCTCCTAATAAAAAATAACGATGATCTTCTGTTAACCATCCTTGGTGTGCATGACTATTATTTGAATGACTAAAACTAGTAATTGCCTGAGGATTAGATTTATCGGTAACATCTATAATCCATACATCTCCATCAAAACCATTACAACTAATTAGAATTTCACTTCCTTGATAATCAGGATCTGGTCCTATATAACTTACAACTTGAGCATCATGGGTATAGACACCACTAAAGCCTCCAGCCGCAACTGGATTTAAGGGATCTTGAATATTCACAAAATGAATTCCTCCTCCAAAAGTGTCTGTTCTTACAGCATATGCATATCCTTCGGTTTCATTAATCACTAAATTATGTGCGTTTTCAAATCCATCATAATGCGCATCTTCAGAAAAGGTTTCTGGTGGATTTGCTACATTACGTAAACGAGTTAAATCGAAAACTTGCATTCCATGAGGACCGTTTGAATCACTTACAATAAAGGCATAATTATTATATGTTTTTATGTCTCTAAAAATGGTAGTGCCTGTATAGGTAGGGAGTTTCCCTAAAAAAATAGGATTGATTGGGTCACTAATATCAATAAAAGCGGTTCCGTTATCTAATCCAATGATTGCGTATTCTTTATTATCCTGTGGATCAATCCAACCCCAAGAATCATTTGCATTTGTAGCGTCTAAATCGGAAAATGAAATATGTGATAATAAATCATATCCATTACAAGGATAGGTTCCAGCCATACCGTCAACACAAGGAGTTTGTGAAAGGATAATAGATGAAGATATTAGCAGAATTAATAATGTAATTTTTTTCATAATCAATTTTTCAAAGTTTGAATTTAACTATTAAAATCCTGATAATCGATAAATTAGAAAATATTATAATATAAAAAATCGCTCCCTTATTGCTAAAAGAGCGATTTAAAACTAAATAACCAACCAAAACTAATTTGTGTATGAATCACAAATCAATTAACTATACAACCTTAACGCAGGGTTTCTCTCTTACATTGCTTGTTAATTCATAATTGAATGTTAAACTTTTTATTAGCATAATTTAACAAAACGAGAAACATGATATAATTATGTATTTTTGAACCCATATATTAGCAATATGAATAACCAACCAAAATTTGCTGTCTTCGGAGGAGGTAGTTGGGCAACCGCCATCGTTAAAATGCTTTGTGAAAACTTAAATGAAGTAGGCTGGTATATGCGAAGTGAATCGGCTGTAGATTATATAAAAAAAGAACGTCATAATCCAAATTATTTATCTTCAGTTGAATTTGATATTTCTCAACTTAAATTGAGTAATGATATCAATGAAATGGTTGAATATGCAGACTATTTAATATTTGTTATTCCTTCTGCTTTTGTTGAAACTGAATTAAAAAAATTAAATACTTCTCTTGAAGGAAAAATAATATTTTCAGCCATAAAAGGAATTGTTCCTGAAAGCAGTTTAATTGTAGGCGATCATTTCTTTACTAATTATGGAATTCCATTTAAGGATATAGGTGTTATTACAGGACCTTGTCATGCTGAAGAAGTTGCTTTAGAGCGACTATCTTATCTTACCATTGCCTGTGATGATTCCAAAAAAGCACAAGTCATTGCCGATCACCTTTCTTGCGATTATATAAAATGCAAAATAAGCGATGACATTATTGGAACTGAATATGCAGCAATGCTGAAAAACATTTATGCTCTTGCAGCTGGTATTGCTCATGGTTTAGGCTATGGTGATAATTTTCAAAGTGTGTTAATGAGTAATGCCATTCGTGAAATGAAACGTTATGTGAAAAAGGTTCATAAAATGAAACGTGACATCAACGGTTCGGCATATTTAGGTGATTTATTAGTGACAGGATATTCAACTTTTAGTCGAAATAGAATGTTCGGAAATATGATTGGAAAAGGGTACACTGTTAAAAGTGCTCAAATGGAAATGAATATGGTTGCTGAAGGATATTATGCAACTAAAAGTGCCTATGAGCTTAATGAAGCTAAAGAAAAAAAGAAGGCTAAGACTCCAATTATTAATGCTGTGTATAGCATTCTTTACGGAAATAAGGACGCAAAAAATGTCTTTAAAAACCTTACTGATAAATTAGATTAATACTGTATTTCAAAAATATATACTGTTTAGCTGAATAGATTTTACCAAAAGATTAAAACCCATTAGCAATGAAAAGAATAGTTCTTATAGTTTTCCTTTTCAGCACTTGTTTATCTTTTTCTCAATTTAATATCGATAGCCTAAAACAAGTTGTTAATACTACAAAGAATGATAGTATTAAAGTTCAAACATATTTAAGACTATTAGTAGCATATGCTCGTACTGATGCAAATGCTTCATTAGAATATGCCATTAAAGCTCAAGAACTAGCTTTAAAAGATGGTAATGAATTTGGTTATGCGAATGCTAAATACAGAGAAGCCTCTGTACTAAGAGATTTAGGTGAATATTCAAAATCTGATACTGCTTTAATTGAAGCTTTAAAAATCTATAATAAACTTGAAAACTTAGAAGGTATTACGAGTGTTATAGTTGAACAAGCTAATATTTTACAGGAGCAATCTAGGTTAGAAGAGGCTTCAGAATTATATCTTGAAGCATTACCATATACTATTAAAGCTGAGGATAAAAATACAGAGGCTAGAATTCATAACAATTTAGGTTCCTTATATAAATCTTTAAAGCAAAACGATAAAGCCGTTGAACATTTTAAAATTGCATTGGCACTTGCAAAAGAATTAAATTTTAAACCCGCTATTTCTGCAATATTAACAAACTTAGGCGGGGTTGACTATAATGATAATGACTATAGCCGAGCAGAAAATCATTTAAATGAAGCCTTAGTACTTAAAAAAGAGATGGGTGATAAATTAGGTGAAAGTAGGGTGTTAGCTAATATCGCAAGAATAAAAATTAATAAAAAAGAATATTCTTTAGCTGAGGCTAATTATCTTTTAGCTAACAACTTAGCACTTGAAGTTAAAAATCAACAACAGTTAAGTATTACTGGATATGGTCTAGCAGAAGCTGCCTTTTTAAAAGAAGATTATAAGCAATGTATTAAATTATGTAATACACTTTTACCAACATTAATAGAATTAAATCAGATAGAGATTTCTATAGAGATTTATGAATTTTTATCAAAATCACATAACAAACTAGGAGAATATAAAAATGCATTTGATTTTGCTGAAATGCATAACAAACTTTCAGATAGTTTGTATAATGATAACATACTTTCGGTAACAAATGAATTAGAGGCAAAATACCAAAACAAACAAAAAGTAAATGAAATAGAACAATTAAAATCTCAAAATGAACTGGTTGAACAACAAAAAACCAATCAAAGAAATTTACTTTTAGGAGGTTTGGGTTTCACTTCTTTAATAGGCTTGTTTTTTTTCCTACAATATAAAAACAGAAAAAAAATAAATACCAAATTAAAAGAATTAGACGCATCAAAATCTAATTTTTTTGTAAATATTTCACATGAGTTTAGAACTCCACTTACACTTATTCTGGGGCCAATAAAAAAACTGCTAAAAAATGAAAATATAAATATTGAAGATCGTTCCAACCTTGAAATGATGCAACGAAATTCAAATAGACTACTTTCTTTGGTAAATGAATTATTAGATATTTCAAAAATTGAAGAAGGGCGTTTTAAACTCAAAGTATCACAAAAACCTATTTTGCCATTAATTCAAACCCTTACAAATAGTTTTGTTTTTAAAGCAGAACAAAATGAAATTGAATATAAAATAAGTA
>JAHRWC010000213.1 GCA_019090365.1 Flavobacteriaceae bacterium | reverse complement strand
CACTCGACTAGTCGTCGGCAGCGTCAGATGTGTATAAGAGACAGGCTGAACTTAGGTCACAATTTATAAATTCACATTCAAAAAAATTTACATTCGATACGTCTGAATTTAAGAAACTACAATCTAAAAAAGTACAATTTTCATAATCTCCTTTTTTAAGAATAGCTTCTTTAAAATTTATGTTTTTGAATGTTTCATCTTCAGTAATATTCATAAAAATATTTTAAAATGATAACTCTACCATGTGAGGGCAATGATCACTATGATGAGCTTCAGGTAATATAACGGCGCGTTTAATATTTTCTTGTAAAGGAGCTGCAACCATATTATAATCAATTCTCCAGCCTTTATTATTGGCTCTCGAATTTGCACGATAACTCCACCAAGTATAATTATGAGGTTCTTTATTTAAATGTCTAAAGGAATCAATAAATCCACTATCCATAAATTCTCCAATCCATTTTCTCTCTACTGGTAAAAATCCAGATGAATTTTTATTGGATACTGGATTATGAATATCTATTGCTTCGTGACAAATATTATAATCGCCACAAATCACTAGGTTTGGTAAATCTTTTTTTAGATTATTTACATAGTCTTGAAAATCGGCCATATATTTTAGTTTATGTTCGAGACGAGCAATATTGGTTCCACTTGGCAAGTATAAACTCATCACAGAAACGTCTTCAAAATCAATTCTAAGATTTCTACCTTCAAAATCCATATAATCGATTCCTGTTCCATATTCTATATGTTTGGGTTCTGTCTTTGAAAAAATAGCTACTCCGCTGTATCCTTTCTTTTGAGCGCTATACCAATAATGGTAAGGATATCCAGCATCAACAATTGCAGCAACATCAACTTGTTCTTCCATTGCTTTTGTTTCCTGAATACAAATAACATCAGGATTTGCTTGTTGTAGCCAATCAATAAATCCTTTTTTCATCGCAGCACGAATGCCATTTACGTTGTATGATATTATTTTCATGTAAGCTTATTTTTAAATGAAACACTAAAGTAAATAACATTGTATTTTTACATTGTTAATTTTAAGAAAAATATTCAGAAAAAGTTCACAAAATAAACTAGCTTTTGTTAAGTTGTATAAATGATGAAGTTTACCCTTTCCTTATTTTTGTTTTTAATAGTCAGTTTTGGCTATGCGCAGGATATTTCATCAAACCTTAATACTAAAAAAGTTGCAGTTAAGGATACTATTCAGATAGATTCTGTAAGTATTCAACCTACTCGATTTCAACTAAAGGATAAGAATGGCAATGTGATTGATTCTTTAAAATATCAGGTTGATTTTAAGAAAGGAATTGTTATACTTTCTGAAGACATAAAAACACTACATGATTCAATTTCAGTATCCTATGTAAGTTACCCTTCATTTTTAACTAAAGAGTACTTCGCAATAGATCCAAAAGTGATCGTTGAAAGTGATGGAGCCATTGATAAATTTTACTCCCTACAACAATCCAATATCAAAAAAGAATTTAAACCTTTTGAAGGCTTAAATACTGTTGGTAGTATCACTAGAGGAATTACTGTTGGAAATAATCAAAATGCAGTAGTAAACTCTGAGCTCGATTTACAAATAACTGGTAAATTGAGTGATAAAGTTTCGATTCGAGCTTCCATACAAGATGCTAATATTCCAACTCAAGAAGGAGGTTATTCACAAAGTTTAGATGAATTTGATCAGATTTTTATTGAACTTTTTAGTGATAATTGGAACATTAGAGCTGGAGATGTAGAGCTGACAAATCAAAATAGTGCCTTTGCTAATTTCACAAAAAAAGTACAAGGTATTTCTTTAAAAGGCACTATAAATCATGATTCGGGAGCTAAAACTTCAGCATTTGCTTCGGGAGCATTGGTGCGTGGAGTTTTTTCAAAAAGTGAATTTGCAGGACAAGATGGAAATCAAGGACCGTATAAATTAATTGGCTCTAATGGAGAATTATACATTTTAATTGTCTCCGGCAGTGAGCGGGTTTATGTAAACGGATTGTTACTCGAACGTGGTGAAAACAAAGATTATGTGATAGATTATAATGCGGGTGAAATTAAATTTAACCCTACCTATCCAATCACAGCCAACATGAGAATTACTGTAGAATATCAATTTACAGATCAAAATTACACACGCTTTATTGGGTATGGTGGCGGAAATTATAGCAATGAAAAGTTAGATATTGGTGTATATGTATATTCTGAAAGTGATGCGAAAAATCAACCCCTTCAACAAAATTTATCTGAAGAACAGGTTGATATATTACAAAATGCTGGAGATGATAATGAATTAATGAACGCACCATCAGCAATATTGGATACGTATTCTGAAAATAAAATATTATATAAAAAAGAGGTTATAGACGGAATTGAAACTTTCAGTTTTTCTAATAATCCTGAAGACGAATTATACAATGTTCGTTTTACATTAGTAGGAAATGGAGCAGGAAATTATATTATTAGTACTGCAAATGCGATTAGTAGAATTTTTGAATATGTGGCTCCAATTAATGGTGTTTCTCAAGGTAATTATGAACCAATTATTAAGTTAACTCCTCCGGAAAAAATTCAAATTGCTGGTGTCACCGGAAATTATCATCCTTCTGAAAAAACAACTGTTTCATTTGAAGTTTCAGGAAGCAAAAATGATTTGAACTTATTTTCATCCATAGATGATGAAAACAACGATGGATTTGCTGGTAAAATCACTGCAAAACAAACGATATTAAAACCAACAGACAGTACTAAATTAGATGTTTTCACCTCCCTAGATATTATTAATAGAGATTTTAAAACTATAGAACGATTATATTCTATAGAGTTTAATAGAGATTGGAATCTTGAAAATCCTTTAGGTAATCAACGTTTTTTAATTGCTGGATTGGCGTTTTCAGATGTAAAAAAAGGAACGATAACTTATGAATTTCAAAATTTAGATTTTTCAGAAAATTTTAAAGGAACACGACATGTTTTAAACTCAAACATTAGGCTTTCTAATTTTAATAATAATACTAATGGAAGTTATCTTGAAAGTAATGGAGCATTGACAGGCTCTAAGTTTTTAAGATTAAACAATGTGGCTTCTTATTCATTTAAGAAAAATTGGATAGGGGCTAAAATCAATATTGAGGATAATCAAATTAAAGCAATTGCTAATGATAGTTTAACTCCATTAAGTCAAAGATTTAATGCTTACGAAGTTTTTACTGGCATGGGTGATAGCACTAAAGTTTTTGTCGAATTAGGATATCAATATCGTGTAAATGATAGTGTTCGCAATACATTATTACAAAAAGTATCTACTTCAAATACCTTTTATTTGAAATCTAAATTAATTCATACAAAAAACTCACAACTTTCATTTTTTGCTAATTATCGAACCTTAAAAGATGATTTTTTAGATGAAAATCAAACAGAATTGCCAAAAGAAGAAGAATTTTTAAATTCTAGATTGCTGTATAATCA
The DNA here is from genome assembly GCA_019090365.1 of Flavobacteriaceae bacterium. Taxonomy (GTDB): domain Bacteria; phylum Bacteroidota; class Bacteroidia; order Flavobacteriales; family Flavobacteriaceae; genus Marifrigoribacter. Next base: position 569 of record JAHRWC010000213.1, on the reverse strand, counting down.
ATCATTATTTAAAGGGTCGATTCGTTTAAATACAGTGTTACAAACGAATAATGGAGTAATTCCTCAACAAGAATTTACGTATGTACAAGTAGAACCTGGAGAAGGTATTTATACTTGGAACGATTATAACAATAATGAAGTTCAAGAATTAGATGAATTTGAAATTGCTCAATTTCAGGATGAAGCTGAATATGTTCGGATTTTATTACCCAATCAATTATTCATAAAAATAAGAGAAAATAAGTTTAGTCAGATTCTTACTCTTAATCCTCAACAATGGTCCTCTAAAACAGGTTTTAAAAAGGTGTTATCCCACTTTTACAATCAAACCTCTTATGTGCTTGATCGTAAAATAAGACAGCAAAATGACAGCTTCTCAATCAATCCTTTTGAAGATGGTGGCGAAGATGAATTAGGATTAAATTTAAACTTTAGAAATGCTTTATTTTTCAATAGAGGAAAACAAAAGTACCGTCTTATACGAGCTAGAAGACGGAAATGTAATTGACTTTGACTATTCACCTAAAGATGATCTTTTTGCCTTGACCAGCGTCCACAGTGATGGACCT
>JAHRWC010000212.1 GCA_019090365.1 Flavobacteriaceae bacterium | reverse complement strand
TTTATTGCAGTATGTTTTTCTTCTTGTGTTTCTACAAAGCAACTTACATATTTACAAGAAAATCAAATTAATGAAGATAGCTTAGTATCAATTAAAAGAATGCAAGAACCTTATAGGTTACAAGTTAATGACCTTTTAAGTATACGAGTAAAAGCATTGGATCAGGAAACAGTTGGAATTTTTAATCCTATTAATGATGCAAGTTTAAATGCAACTGGAGAGGAGAAGTTGTATTATGATGGATTTGTGGTTGATCCTCATGGTAATATCCGAATTCCTAGTTTAGGTGAAGTTAAAGTGTTAGGGTATACTGTTGAGGAGGTTAGAAAAGATCTGGAAAGTAGATTGTTAAAAGATTATTTTAAGGAAGAAGCCAATATTTTTGTGACAGTTAAATTAGCAGGAATTCGATACACGATTAATGGAGAAATTTCTGGTCCAGGATCTAGAATTATTTATAGGGATCAAGTGAGCATTATGGAGGCTATAGCAAATAGTGGAGATATACCAACAACAGGAGATAAAAAAAATGTAATAATTATTAGACAATACCCTCTAGGTCAAAAAGTGCATCACATTGATTTAACTACAATAAGCGCAATGAATTCGCCCTATTATTACATAAAACCAAATGATTTAATCTTAATAAACCCTTTGCCACAAAAATCAATTGGTTTTGGAACCACAGGATTACAATCTTTTACTACAATATTATCTATAGTGACTGCTTTCACAACAACCCTATTGTTTTTTATTAAATTATAAAATGATGAATGAAGATTTTGAAATAAATGATAATCATTCCGTTTTCGACTTTAAGAGCTTTCTTTTTAAGCTTTTAAATTATTGGCCTTTATTTTTAATTTCTTTGGCGATTAGCTTTAGTGTGGCTTATTATGTGAATGTAAGAAAGTTGCCAGTGTATAGGATGGATAATTTAATATCTATTAAAGATGATCAAAATCCTTTTTTTACTACCAACACAAGCTTAACCTTTAATTGGGGTGGTACTACAGATAAGGTTAATACTGCTATAATTACTTTGAAATCGCGATCGCATAATGAAAAGGTTGTCGAAAGGTTACAGTATTATTTAAACTATTCTCAAGAAGGTAAATATCAAAAAATTGATGCGTATAAAAACACACCTTTCTTTGTGCAAATTGATACTTCAAAATATCAACTAATTAACAAGCAGCTTAATATTGTATTTAAAGATTCAGTGAATTTTACATTAAGTGCATTATTCAGTGGTGGGAATGTGCCACTTCAAAATTTTCATACAAAAGAGAGGAAATCCATTTATAGAAAACAAGAAGAGTTTAAAGCAAATTATAAATTAGGTGAGCAAATAGATTTACCATTTTTTCAAGGTAAAGTTATGCCTAACACTGTAAATGGTGTAGTACCTAATAAACCCTTTTATTTTAGTTTATCAAATTTTGATTCTGCTGTAAAAAGTTTTTTAGGTTTAGGAGTAGCACCTGTTTCTAAAGGATCTTCTGTATTGCGTTTAAGTTTAAGTGGAAAAAATAAAAAAAGATTAGTTGATTATCTTAACGGTTCAGTAGATGTGTTAAGTGAAGACATGCTAGAACGTAAAAATTTATTTGCTACTAAAACAATTAGGTTTATTGACAGTAGTCTTTCATACAAATCAAAGGAGTTAATAGATGTAGAAGATGAATTAAATAAATTTAAAAGAAAAAATAATATCTATGATCTTGATGTTGAAGGAAAGGATATTACACAAAAATTAAATCAATTAGATCTTAATGAAGAAAACGTAAATAAGGAACTAAATTATTTTAATGTATTAGAAAATTATTTAGTAAGTAAAAACGATTATCGTGATGTGCCTGCTCCATCAGTAGCGGGTATTCAGGAAAATAGTATTATATCTGGTGTTGGGAGAATTATAGTTTTAGCTGAAGAAAGAAATAGATTAAAATATTCTTATAAAGATGGAGCACCAATTTTTAAAGATATTGACCGTAAAATTAATGCTGTAAAAGGTATTTTAATTGAAAATATCAGTTCTTCAAAAAGTTTAAAAAATCAAGAACTAAAAAGTATTAGACAAGATATTAATCGTTTAGAAGGTGAAATTAGACAACTGCCTAAAGAACAACAAGAACTTCTTAAGATAGAAAGAAGGTATAATTTAAGTGAAAGATCTTATAATTTATTTTTATCAAAAAGAAGTGAGGCTGGTCTAGTTAAAGCTGCAAATGTTAGTGATGTATTAGTAATTGATTCAGCAAAAGATACAGGCGGAGGAAAAGTTGGTCCCAATACACAACTTAATTATATAATAGCTCTTTTATTTGGTTTGTTATTGCCTTTTATCATTGTGTTTATTAAAGTATTTTTTGATACAAGAATAACCAGTGTTAAGGATATTGAAAGTTTGTCTAAAATTCCTATTTTAGGTGTAATAGGTAAAAGTAGATTAGAAAATAATTTAGCTGTTTTAACTAAATCAAAATCCTCAATCGCCGAAGCTTTTAGAGGAGTTCGTTCTAGCTTGCAATTTGTTTATAAAAAACAAGGATTAGAAGGTGCAAAAACAGTTTTAATTACTTCATCTGTCAGTGGTGAGGGTAAAACATTTTGTTCAATAAATATAGCTTCAGTATTTTCATTAAGTAAAAAGAAAACTGTCATTGTAGGTTTAGATTTACGTAAACCTAAAATATTTGATGATTTTAATATTAATAATAATATTGGAGTCGTAAACTATTTAATTCATGATGCAACATTAAGTCATATAATTCAAAAAACTGAATATGAATACTTAGATGTTATTACTTCAGGGCCCATTCCTCCAAATCCTTCCGAATTATTGATGAGTGATGCAATGGAAGAGCTTATATCAGAATTGAAAAAAGAGTACGATTATATTATATTAGATTCACCTCCTTTAGGATTAGTGGCTGATGCTTTAGAATTAACAAAATTTGTAGATGCTACTATTTATATGATTCGACAAAACTATACGAAGAAAGGTATGTTTAATATAATCAATGAAAAATATAAAAATGGAGAAGTATCGAACATTAGTTTTGTGTTAAACTTTTTTAAGGATAAAGGTAAATATGGCTACGGCTATGGTTACGGTTATGGCTACGGATCTTATGGAAATAGTTATCACGAAAATGACGATGAAAAATCTATATTAGATAAAATAAAGAATTTGTTTAAAAACAAAAAATAATAATACTTGTGAAAGAAAACCCTACAATAGCAATTATTGGTTTAGGATATGTTGGATTGCCGCTTGCAGTTGCATTTGCTGAAAAATATAAAGTAATAGGATTTGATATTAATACAAAACGTGTTAATGAACTTAATGAAGGAAACGATTTTACTTTAGAAGTTTCAACTGAAGAACTTGGTGTTGTGCTTAATAATACGTCAGAAAACTCTAAGTTGATAATCACTGATAACCCTTCAGAAATTGCTCAAGCTTCAATTTATATAGTTACGGTTCCTACACCTACGAATAAATACAATCAA
>JAHRWC010000211.1 GCA_019090365.1 Flavobacteriaceae bacterium | reverse complement strand
ATTATTAGAAGGAAAATTTTCTTCAGTATTTGCCAACAGAATAAAACCATTTAAACTAAATAACGATCTTAGTTCAAGTAAGGAAACCAAAATGGTGGTGATTAGTGATGAAAGTATAATCAAAAATCAATTTCAAGGAAATCGACCTATAGAATTAGGTTATGACAAATGGACCAATTCATTTTATGGCAACAAAGAATTTTTATTGAATACAGTAAACTACTTGCTTGATGATAGCGGACTTATAAACATTAGAACAAAGGAAATATCTATTCCATTTCTAGATCTTCAGAAAACAACAGAAAAACGTACTCAATGGCAGCTCCTTAACATCCTGTTACCATTAGTTTTATTAATAATTTTTGGTTTTATATTTAACTTTATTCGTAAAAGAAAATATTCGAGGTTTTGTTAATAAGTTTCTTTTCGCAACCGTCCTTTTTGAAATATATTTGTAGTTAGACTATATTTAAAATAATCATCAGAAAAAGCTGTTTTTTTTGATTTAAAAAATAAAATTTCACAATGAAATTCATCGTATCAAGTTCTTATTTATTAAAACAACTTCAAGTGTTGGGAGGTATTATCAATAATAATAACACCCTTCCAATTTTAGATAACTTTCTTTTTAATTTAGATGGAAACTCGTTAACAGTTTCTGCATCTGATTTAGAAACAACGATTTCTTCAAAATTAGAAGTTGAAAGCAATGAAAAAGGAGCTGTATGTATTCCTGCTAGACTTTTATTGGATACCTTAAAAACATTTCCAGAGCAACCTTTAACTTTTACAATTGAAGACAACAACACCGTTGAAATCAGTTCTAATCATGGTAAATATGCATTAGCTTATGCTAACGGAGAGGAATTTCCGAATGCAATCGAATTAAAAGATCCAAGTGCTACGGTAATGCAAGGTGATGTGCTAGCAACTGCCATTAGTAAAACAATTTTTGCTGCTGGTAACGATGATTTACGTCCTGTGATGAGTGGTGTATTTTTTCAGTTCTCTACTGAAAGTTTAACCTTTGTTGCTACTGATGCACATAAATTAGTAAAATATACACGTGAAGATCTTCAAGCGTCTCAAACGGCAGAATTTATTATGCCTAAGAAACCATTAAACTTGTTGAAATCTATTTTAGCAGGATCTGAAGAAGAAGTTACGATTGAATATAATGAATCGAATGCAAAATTTATTTTTGAAAGCACAGAAATGGTGTGCCGCTTAATCGATGGAAAATATCCAAACTATGAAGCAGTAATTCCAAAAGAAAACCCGAATAAATTAACGATCGAAAGAAATCAGTTTTTGAATTCTGTTCGTCGTGTTTCTATTTTCTCAAATAAAACAACACATCAAATACGTTTAAAAATAGCTGGGGCTGAATTGAATGTTTCTGCAGAAGATATTGACTATAGCAATAAAGCAGAAGAACGTCTTACGTGCGATTATCAAGGTGATGATATGCAAATAGGATTTAACTCACGTTTCCTTACCGAAATGTTGAATAATTTAAATAGTGATGATGTTTCTTTAGAAATGTCTTTACCAAACAGAGCAGGAATTTTAACTCCTGCAGATGGTTTAGATGAAGGAGAGCATATTACTATGCTTGTAATGCCAGTGATGTTAAATAATTAATCTCACATTACATAAAACATAAAAAAACCGCCAATCGGCGGTTTTTTTAATCAACTAACCCTCACAAACTAGTTCTTACTATATAAAACAGATTCTTTCTCTTTTACAACATTCCCCTTAATCTTTAATGTTTTACGACCTTCAAAAGCATTCGAATTAATCGTTATCGTTTTTGAAAAAGCCCCTACTCTTTTAGTTGAATACTTTACATCTATTGTAGAAGTTTCACCTGGCATTATCGGTTTTTTTGAATATTTAGGAACCGTACAACCACAACTCGATTTAATGTCTGCAATTATAATAGGAGATCTTCCTCGATTGGTAAATGTAAATGTTCGATTTCCATCCGAATCATAATCAATAGTTCCATAGTCGATTACTTCAGTTTCAAATTCGAACACTCCTTCTGTGGTTGCTTTGTCTTGTGCCTGCATGGCAAACCCAATAAATAAAAAAGCAAATGCGAAAAGGCTAATAAATTTTCTACTAGTTTGAATTGTCTGTTTTTGTGATTGAATCATAATAAATATTTTTAATAGTTTATAGAAAGACAAACATCAACAATTCCTTTAAAAAACTATCAATAGCAAGGGTTGATATAGGGTCTAGTCCTGGGTTGAAAAATATAATTACAAAAAAAGCCGCTTGATTAAAGCGGCTTTTCAACATATATAGAAGTTTATTATTTAATAAACTGAATTGTCATAATCTGACTTGGAGCTTCATTATTACTTGCTCTTACTGCATTGACTATTGGCATTACAAATGCCATAACTCCAATAACTATTAATGCTAATATTCCTAAACCTAAAAGTAAAATAGCTGGAATACTCAATATGGTTAAAAGAATTAAACTCAACTGAAAGTTAATAATTTGCTTTCCATGTTCATCCATTCCTAGTACTTTATCCTTTGAAGTTAACCAAAGAATTAAAGGGACGATTAAACCTCCAAACCCTGTTACATAAGTCAATAACTGACTTAAATGTGTGATGACTAATAATTGATTGTCTTTTCTTAACACCCTGTGATGTATTGTTTCCATTTTTTGATTGATTGATTTTTGATTACACACTATTAGTATGAATATGTAATAAAATGTTACAAATAATTCTCCCTCAACTGAATTTAGTATTTTTGCCACAATGAATTATTTAGATACCATCGTTGCCTTAGCAACTCCTTCTGGTGCAGGAGCTATCGGCATTATTCGTCTTTCAGGACCAGAGGCAATTTCAATTGCTTCAAATATGTTTGTTTCTATTTCTGGAAAGAAATTTCAGGAGCAGAAAACGCATACGGTGCATTTAGGACATATTATTTTAGGAGATCGAATTTTAGATGAAGTATTAGCTACTATTTTTAAAAACCCACATTCGTATACAGGAGAAGATGTGGTTGAGTTTTCTTGCCACGGAAGTGATTTCATTAAACAAGAAATTATTCAATATGCAATAGACTCGGGAAGTCGCATGGCAAACCCTGGTGAATTTACACAACGGGCTTTTTTGAATGGTAAGATGGATTTAAGTCAGGCAGAAGCTGTAGCCGATTTAATTGCTTCAGAAAGTCAAGCAGAACATCAAATTGCGATTCAGCAAATGAAGGGTGGTTTTTCGGAAGATTTAAAAGTATTACGTGATAAATTGATCAATTTTACTGCTTTAATTGAATTAGAATTAGATTTTACTGAAGAAGATGTAGAGTTTGCCGACCGTACTGAATTAAACAATTTAATTGCTGAAATAGAAGTCTATTTATCTAAACTAGCTTCCTCTTTTAAATTAGGAAATGCCATTAAAAATGGTATCAATACAACCATCGTTGGAAGACCAAATGCAGGAAAGTCAACACTTTTAAATGCATTGCTCAACGAAGAAAGAGCCATTGTTTCTAGCATTGCTGGGACAACTAGAGATACCATAGAAGAAGTATTAAATATTGAAGGTATTTCATTTCGATTTATCGATACTGCAGGTTTACGAACTACAAACGATGAAATTGAAAAAATTGGTGTTGAACGCGCTTTAGAGAATGTAAACAAATCGGCTGTGTATATTTATTTGTTTGATATGACGGAGCTTTCAGTAAAAGATGTCATTAAAGATTTATCTGAATTACCACAAGACATTCCTAGAATTGTGGTGGCCAATAAAAGTGATGTTGTTTCAGAAGAAACCATCAAAACTTTTAAAAATTCAGAAATTGAACTCATATTTATTTCAGCAAAAACAAAGGATCATTTATCTCAATTAAAAGATAGCTTAGTAGCTACCATTGATATAAGTAGCTTAAACACAAACCAAACCATTATTACCAACACTCGACATTTACAAGCTCTACAAGATGCACTGTCACATATTAGAGAAGTGCAGCAAGGTTTTAGTTTAGGGTTGAGTGGTGACTTAGTTTCTATCGACTTAAGAGCAACGCTTGAAGCTATTGGACGTATTACTGGCGAAGTAAACGTAGATGCAGATATACTTGGCACTATCTTCGGAAAGTTCTGTATCGGGAAATAATTTTAGAACTTTTAAAACTATGAAAGAAAATAAGCTTTTACAAACTATTTGGTTAAAACCAACTCAAACATTGAAATTTATACTTGAGCATTGCCCAGACAAATTTGTAACTGGCTTTTTAATACTAGGAGGCGTTTCTCGTGCAATTGATAGAGCTTCAAATAAAAGCATGGGTGATACCATGGATACATGGCTTGTTTTAACAATTGCAATTTTAGCAGGAGGCGTTTTTGGATGGGTTAGTTATTATATTTATGCTTGGGCTATGAGCTATACAGGTAAATGGTTAAAAGGAAAAGCGGAATCAGATAAGTTTAAAACTATTTTGGCTTGGTCATTAGTTCCAACAATTGCGTCATTATTATTGTTAGTTCCAGAACTTATAATTTTTGGTGATGATTTGTTTAGAAGTGAAATTTCTAATAACTCTGATACATTCATATACAGTTATGTGTTTTTTGCACTTTTAGAAGTTTTGCTAGCAATATGGTCTATTGTTATTTTGGTAAAAGGAATTTCAATCATTCAAAATTTTACAATAGGGAAATCAATATTAAATATGTTTCTTCCAGGATTAGTAATTTTAATTCCTATAATCGTCATAGCACTTATTGTTAGGGCTTTTTAAAATTACTAATATCAATTTTACACCTTATTTAATAGTTAAATTAACTATTTTAAAATCATT
>JAHRWC010000210.1 GCA_019090365.1 Flavobacteriaceae bacterium | reverse complement strand
TTTATTCTTTTCAATAATACTATTTGCTGCATTCACTATGTTTTTTGTGGAACGATAGTTTTGCTCTAATCGGTAGGTTTTTACATCGTCATAATCTTTCTGAAAATTTAAAATATTATTAATGTTGGCACCACGAAACGCATAAATACTTTGCGCATCATCACCCACAACACAGATATTTTGAAATTTATCACTTAAAGCTTTTACAATTAAATATTGGCTATGGTTTGTATCCTGATACTCATCAACCAAAATATATCGAAAACGATTTTGGTATTTAGCTAATACATCTGGAAAACGATTTAATAGTTCGTTTGTTTTTAATAAAAGATCATCAAAATCCATTGCCCCAGCCTTAAAACATCGATCTACATATCCTTTATAAATATCACCCATTCGAGGTAATTTAGCCATTGCATCTGCTTCGACCAATTCGGGATTATTAAAATAAGCCTTGACTGTTATTAAACTGTTTTTATAAGAAGATATCCTAGAATACACCTGCTTATACTTATAGATATCTTTGTCAAGATGCATTTCTTTTATGATTGCTCTTATGACACTTTGAGAATCTTGGGTGTCATATATCGTAAAGTTTGAAGGGTATCCTAAACGATCTGCTTCAAACCGTAATATTTTTGCAAATACACTATGAAAGGTTCCCATCCAAAGGTTTTTTGCCTCACTTCCACCAACGATTTCAGCAATACGTTTTTTCATCTCTCTTGCTGCCTTATTTGTAAAAGTTAAAGACAGAATACTAAATGGATCAACACCTTTAGACATTAAGTACGCAATACGATACGTAAGTACTCTTGTTTTCCCTGATCCAGCTCCTGCAATAACTATTAAAGCTCCGTCTTTATGTAACACTGGAGCTAGTTGAGCATCATTAAGTTGTTTTAAATATTCTTGCAAAGTATTATTTATAGAAATGAAATGTGAAATTAATTATAATTCCATAAATAGCTGTATGCTTTTTCTACAATTTATAAACAGAATCCCTTTTAACATATTAGAATTTTAATATCTTTAGCTGAATTAATTTTTAACTATATGAAACTTCAACCATTCTTTTTATTATTTCTGTTTTGTTCAGTCTCTTTATTTGCTCAAATGGATAAAAAAACTTTAAAAGACATTAACAACATTGAAAATCAAGTTATTGAATGGCGTCATTATTTTCATGAAAACCCTGAACTTTCAAATAGAGAATTCAATACAGCAAAAAAAATTGCAAAGCATTTAAAAGATTTAGGCCTCGAAGTGAAAGAAAATGTTGCTATAACAGGAGTTATTGGACTTTTAAAAGGAGATCTTCCTGGAAAAGTTGTTGCTCTAAGGGCAGACATTGATGCTTTACCTGTAACTGAAAGAAATGACTTACCCTTTAAAAGCAATGTAACCTCAACTTTTTTAGGTCAAGAAACGGGTGTAATGCATGCATGTGGTCATGATACTCATATTGCAATTCTAATGGGAGTAGCTGAAGTTCTTTCAAAAAACAAACATTTATTAAAAGGTACTGTGAAGTTTATTTTTCAACCTGCTGAAGAAGGACCTCCTCCAGGTGAAGAAGGTGGTGCAAAATTAATGATTAAAGAAGGTGCTTTAGAAAACCCTAAAGTAGATGCTATTTTTGGGCTTCACATTGGATCAGATTCTCCTGTGGGAACCATTAGTTATAAACCAGGTGGTACCATGGCTGCTGTAGAACGTTTCGTAGTTAATGTAAAAGGAAAACAAACACACGGTTCAAGGCCTTGGGGAGGAGTTGACCCTATTTATATTTCAGCAAAAATCATTGATGGTTTTCAAAGTATCATAAGTCGTGAATCTCCGTTAACTACTGAAGCTGCGGTAATTACTGTTGGAAAAATCACCAGTGGAGTTCGATTTAATATTATTCCTGAAAGTGCAGAAATGATAGGAACTGTAAGAACTTTAGATCCGAAAATGCGCGAACTTATCATGCGTCGTATGAATGAAATGGCTAGAGATATTGCTAAAGCTTATGGTGGTTCAGCAACTATTGATTGGCAAAGCAATACATTAGTAACTTATAATGACCTTGAATTAACAAAACAAATGTTGCCTAGTCTTGAAGCTGCTGCTGGAAAACAAAATGTAAAACTTGTGAAAGCTACTACAGGAGGTGAAGATTTTTCTTATTTTCAAGAAGAAGTTCCAGGCTTGTATTTTTTCCTAGGAGGTATGACTCCTGGCAATAAAGAAGCATTCCCTCATCATACACCCGATTTTAAAATTGATGACAGCGGAATGTTATTAGGAGTAAAATCATTTGTTCAACTTACAATCGATTATTTAAATAATTAAATGGAAGTATTTTTAAATTTTATAGGAAACATTCCTTGGTGGGGATGGATATTAATTGTTTTAGCCTTAATAGCAATTCGTGATGTTTTTTTTCAGAAAGGACACACTGTAAGCCACAACTTCCCAATTATAGGACATATTAGATATTTGTTTGAAAGTATAGGTCCAGAAATGCGCCAATATTTTGTAGCTAATAATAGAGAAGAATTACCCTTTAATCGTATTGAAAGAGGTTGGATTTATGCTTCAGCTAAAAAGGAAAACAATTACGAAGGTTTTGGAACCGACAGAGATATTTATGCTCATCAGCATATTTTTATAAATAATGCAATGATGCCATTACAAGTTCCAAAAGGCCATCCAAATACTATTGACAAGAGTTTTTTACCCTGCGCAAAAGTGATGGGAGAATTCAATAAAAGAAAAAAGCCATATCGTCCTGCTTCAATTATTAATGTGTCTGCGATGAGTTTTGGTTCACTTTCAGCTAAAGCTGTAGAATCTTTAAACAAAGGTGTTTTATTGTCTGATGCCTACCATAATACAGGTGAAGGAGGTTTATCACCTTACCACAGTAATGGAGGTGATGTTGTTTTTCACTTCGGAACAGGATACTTTGGTGTTCGAGGTGAAGACGGAAATTTTTCAATGGAAAAATTAATTGCCCTTGTTCAAAAAAATCCATTTATAAGAGCAATAGAAGTCAAACTGTCTCAAGGTGCTAAACCAGGAAAAGGTGGTGTGTTACCAGGAGCTAAAATCACAAAAGAAATTTCAGACATTAGAGGTGTAGAAATTGGAAAAGACGTTCTCTCTCCTCCAAATCACTCTGCCTTTTCTAATGTTCCAGAACTTGTAGATTTTATCGAGGAAATTGCAGAAAAAACTGGTTTACCTGTTGGAATTAAAGCAGCAATTGGAAAATTAGAACAATGGGAAGAATTAGCAGACATCATGAAAAACACTGAAAAAGGTCCAGATTTCATTACCGTAGACGGTGGTGAAGGTGGTACAGGTGCTGCTCCTCCAAGTTTTGCTGATCATGTTTCATTGCCATGGGTTTACGGGTTTAGTGATGTTTATAAAGTTTTTCAAGAAAGAAAAATTACCGAACGTATTGTTTTTATAGGAAGTGGAAAATTAGGGTTCCCAGCTAAAGCAGCAATGGCATTTGCGATGGGAGCAGATTGTATTAATGTTGCAAGAGAAGCTATGATGAGTATTGGTTGTATTCAAGCGCAAATTTGTCATACTAATCGTTGCCCTAGTGGAATTGCAACGCAAAGTAAATGGCTTCAAAAAGGAATTAATATTCCATTAAAATCTGAACGATTAGCGCAATACTTTAAAACATTCAGAAAAGAATTGGTTGAAATTACCCATGCTGTAGGATATGAACATCCTTGCCAATTTGAAATGAGTGACATTGAGGTAAATGTCGATGATCACAATTTATCAAAAGAATTAGATAAAACTTACAATTATCAGAAAACTCCTGTACTATTTTCAGGAATGCAAACATTAAAAGAATGCTCTCATTTAGGAGGGAAAAAATAAAAGAAAAAATTTATGGAAGAAGCAACTCAAATTTTAAGTTATGTAGCCTACTTATTACCAGCTGTCGTTGTTGGTGTAATCTCTTATTTCTTTTTTAAAGGTCATACAGCAAATGAAGAAGGAAGAAGACGTTATTTAATTCAGAAAGAAGCACAGAAAAGTGTGATCCCAGTACGATTACAGGCATATGAGAGACTTACACTCTTTTTAGAAAGAATAGACCCAAACAAGCTATTAATTCGTGTAAAACCTTATTCTGATGAGCTTCAGGAGTACGAAGATTTACTAATAAAAAATATTGATCAAGAGTATGAACATAATCTATCGCAACAAATTTATGTTTCTTCAGAATGTTGGAATTTAATCACAGCTGCAAAAAATGCAACCATGCAAATTATTAGACAGTCTGGAATGAATGAAAAAAATGACTCACCTGATAAACTAAGAGAATATATTTTAAATCATTTTATGGGAGAAATTACTCCTTCAAAAAAGGCGTTAGAATATGTAAGTAAAGAAGTTAAGGAATTGTTTTAAAGCTGTCTATTCCTTAATAAATTTCACAATCCCGTATTGATTTTCGTTATTTATTATCTTTAAGAAATAGATGCCATTTGTTAATGATTCGATATTTATTCTTTTATTAAATTCTTCGGAAACAATTTCATTTATTTTTAATTTTTTTCCTAAAATTGAATATATCTCAATCTGAAAATCATTTCCAATTTGCTTTGAAGCATTAATGTTTATAATACTTGATGTCGGATTTGGAAATACCTTTATGTTATTATTTACAATAAAATCATCTAGATTAAGCTCAGTTGAGATTGTCTGTGTACTTATCGATGAATTTGAACATGCATAATTAACATTCAAAGAAACTTCATAAATACCGTCAGCATCATAAGTGTGTGTTGGATTTTCTTCAGTCGAAAACCCACCATCTCCAAACAACCATAAAAAATCATTCGAATATTCTGAAGTATTTGTAAATGCGTATTCAAGGTTTCCATTATGGGTAATTTTAAAGCTTGAGTTAGGATCATGCAATCCAATAAACCAAGTAGAAAGATTATCATAAACAACAGAACGTACGGCTTCCCTAATAATAATTGCTACTGATGGTGATAAAGTCGAATTAAAACTCACTAAGGTTGGATCCTTTTTAAAAAATGTAGTGTAAAATGTAATTGCCCCTGCATAACTTCCTGCTAATGAGGGATGAGATCCATCTGTGCTATATAATTCTATTCCTGGATAATATTCCCGTAAAAACCTCCATACAGCACCCACTGGCGATGCAATTGCTTCATTATCATTCGTCATAGTTAAATACCGTTCTCTTAAAAGATCATCCATTCCTTCATAAGTACATACAGGTGGCCAATCTCCACAATTACTGGCATCCCCATTTTCTCTTCCCCAAGTCATATAAAAAGTTGTTCCTGCACAATCATTATATTTTACAATAGTGTCATTTAATCTTTGAGCAAAAGGATAAACAAACTCTTCTACATATTCATCTTGAAGTG